>NZ_NGFP01000129.1 GCF_002149035.1 Streptosporangium minutum | reverse complement strand
GTCCCTATCCGCTGCGCGCGCAGGAGACTTGAAAGGAGCTGTCCCTAGTACGAGAGGACCGGGACGGACGAACCTCTGGTGTGCCAGTTGTTCCGCCAGGAGCACGGCTGGTTGGCTACGTTCGGAAGGGATAACCGCTGAAAGCATCTAAGCGGGAAGCTCGCCTTGAGATGAGGTCTCCCACCACGTGAGTGGGTAAGGCCCCCAATAGACGATTGGGTTGATAGGCCGGAGGTGGAAGCACAGTAATGTGTGGAGCTGACCGGTACTAATAGGCCGAGGACTTGACCACAAAGCATAAGCTTGGTTTCTGCAGCGCTCTGTCCCTTCGCCGGGTCCGGAGCAGCGCGAAACCAAGGTTCTTGCCCGCGTCCACTATGCGATTCTGAAACAGCAAGCACCGTGTGTGTTTGACAGTTTCACAGTGTTACGGCGGTTATGGCGAAGGGGAAACACCCGGTTACATTCCGAACCCGGAAGTTAAGCTCTTCAGCGCCGATGGTACTGCACCGGGGACGGTGTGGGAGAGTAGGTCGCCGCCGGACAATCTTTCACAGGAGAAGGCCACCCTTCGGGGTGGCCTTTTCTGTTTTCCGGGCCAGTGAGGGGTCCGGCCGCGATGTCAGTAGGCTTGAGGCGTGGACTATCGAGCGGTTGAACTGGCAATCATGGAACGCGGCGTCGAGTGGAACTTCGAGCCCACCCTCGACAGGATCGCCGCGCTCATGGACGTGCTCGGTTCCCCGCAGCACTCATACCCCGTCGTGCACGTCGCCGGGACCAACGGCAAGTCGAGCACGACCCGCATGATCGAGACCATCCTGCGCGAGCGGAACCTGCGGGTGGGCCGTTTCACCAGCCCGCATCTGATCTCCATGCGTGAGCGGATCTCCGTGGACGGCGCCCCGCTGAGCGAGGAACGCTTCGTCGAGGTCTACGAGGACATCGCGCCCTACCTCCAGATGATCGACGCCCAGGGCCGTCGCCTGTCCTTCTTCGAGACCCTGACCGCGATGGCCTTCGCGGCCTTCGCCGACGCCCCCGTCGACGTCGCGGTGATCGAGACCGGCATGGGCGGCAGTTTCGACGCCACCAACGTCGCCGACGGCGCCGTGGCCGTCATCACCCCCATCTCCCTTGACCACGTCGACTATCTCGGCCCCGACATCGCGACGATCGCGGGGGAGAAGGCCGGCATCATCAAGCCCGGGGCGACGGCCGTGCTCGCCCAGCAGGAGCTTCCCGCGGCCGAGGTGCTGATGCGCAGGGCCGCCGAGATGGGCGCCACCGTGGCACGTGAGGGGCTGGAGTTCGGCGTGCTCGGCAGGGAGCTGGCGATCGGCGGGCAGCTGCTCCGGCTCCAGAGCCTCAAGGGGACCTACGATGAGGTCCTGCTCCCTCTCTACGGCGCCCATCAGGCGAGCAACGCCGCCTGCGCGCTGGCCGCGGTCGAGGCGCTGACCGTCGGGGACGACCCCCTCGACCCCGAGCTGGTACGGCAGGCGTTCCTGCAGGTGACCTCGCCGGGCAGGCTCGAGGTCGTACGGCGGGGCCCCACGGTGCTGGTGGACGCCGCGCACAACCCGGGCGGGATCCAGGCGACCCTGGAGGCCGTCCAGGAGTCGTTCGACTTCGCCAAGCTCATCGCCGTGGTGGCGGTGTTCGAGGACAAGGACGTCCAGGGCATCCTGGAACTCCTGGAGCCGATGGTGGACGAGATCGTGGTGACCCGGAACTCCTCGCCCAGGTCCATGGACGTGGACGATCTCGCCGCGCTCGCCGAGGAGATCTTCGGGCTGGACCGGGTCCACCAGGTCGAGCGGCTGGACAGCGCCATCGACCGGGCGATCGGGATGGTCGACGCCCTGGGAGAGTTCAGCGGGGCCGGAGTGCTGATCACCGGGTCCGTGGTCACCGCCGGTGACGCGCGGCTTCTTCTCAAGGCGGGAGAGGCCACGTGAGCGGGGCGACGGCGGGAAGGCGAGAGATGATCACAGTCACTCCGGGCATGCGACGGCTCTGTGCCAGCGTGCTGGGCATGGAGGCGATCGTCATCGGGCTGTTCACGCCCGTGGCGATCAACACCCAGAACATCGAGCCGACCGTCGCGGTGACCGTCGGGATCGGTCTGGCGGTCCTGTGTGTCCTGGTCGCAGGCATGTTGAAGCGGCCCTTCGCGTACATCATGGGAAGCGTGATCCAGGTGCTCGCCATCGCCGCGGGCTTCCTGGTCCCGACCATGTTCCTCCTGGGAGCGATCTTCGCCGCGCTGTGGATCACGGCGATATTCGTCGCTCGCCGTGTCGAGGGCGTGACTTCCCGCTAAAGTCGGCCAACATGGCCGTCCCTCCCACTCAACCGACTCGGGCGGTGACCGCCGGGCCCAAGGGCGTGGCGCGCCCGCTCGGCGTCTCCGCAGTGCTCGACGTCGTCCTCGGACTGCTCGTCGCGGTGGTTCTTCCGCTGGCGATCGTCGCCATCCCCAACACCGTCTCGGTGGTGGCCGCCCTGCTCCCGCCCGAGATCTCGCAGATAGCGATGGTGCGGGCGCACGGGCTGGCGCTGCCCGCGATGGTGCTGACCGTGCCGCTGGCCGCCGTCGCCGTGCGCCGGGTGCGGGCGGCTCCGCTCCTGGTGGCCGGCCTGACCCTGCTCGCGGTGGCGGACGCGGCCGGGGGTTACGCGGACTCCACTCTGCTGGTGGGGGTCCTGCGGGTCCTGCACGGGATCGGCGCCGGCCTGCTGGTGCCCGCGACCCTGGCGGCGGTCCGGGAGCGGTCGCCGCTCCTGCGGGCGGTGTGGGGAGGCATGCTCGCGGTGAGCCTCCTGGCCGCGCAGGCACTCGCCCTGTGGCCCCTTGACCAGGTGAGGTCCTGGAGGGTCACGCTACAGCCGTACCCGATGCTCACGGGCGTCGCGCTCGCGCTGGCGGCCGTCTATCTGGTGCTCTGGATGAAGAGGGGGGAGAGCGCCCCGGCCGGCGGTGGGACGGACGCCGCCGAGCGCGGACGCCTGCCGGTGGCGGTGGTGCCCGCCGCGGGCATCGCCGCCCTGGCGCTGGGCAGCACCTTCGACTGGCCGCCGGATCTGCTGGTCGGCGCGGCGCTGCTGTCCATCCTCGTGCTGTTCGGGCTCGCCTCCCTGCGAACCCTGGGCGGCGCCGGCGGCCGGGTGCCCGCTTACACGATGCTGGCGGTGGGCGTCGTCGTCCTGCCCACCGCAGCCCAGGTCACCTATGTGGAGCTGGGCGGGCTGGGGGGGCCGGGCCTGTCCGGGCTCTGGCCAGCCTTCGTGATCGCCGGGGTCGCGGGCGTCGTCGCCGCGGCACTGGTGAGCCGGCTGGGCGACGGCGCCGTGTCCCTCGCCGGCGCGGGCGGCCTGGTGCTCGTGGTGGCCGGGCTGTGCGCGGTCCGGTTGCTCCTTCCCTCCCCCGGCGGCCCCGCGCCGATCATCCCGCTGGTGCTGCTCGGGGTCGGCGCCGCCGTGGCACTCACCTCCGCGCTGCGCTCGTCCGGCCTTGGCGCGGCGCTCTTCGCACTGTCGCTCTTCTTCCCCGCGGTGCTCTCCGGCTTCCTGCTGGGCAGCGGGGTCCAGTTCATGAGCCTGAAGGACGCCGCGACCTCACAGGCACTGGTCGACGGGTTCGTCGGCGCCCTCCATCTGTGGGCTCTGATCGCCGGCGGCCTGGTGGTCGTGGTGATCGTGCTCTGCTCCGTCCTGGCACGCCGTTCCCCGGCGCCTGCATCCGTCACGGCGGACACCGCGGCTGAGGACCCCCTGCCTCCAGGCGGGCAGTCACCCGCCGAGGGACTGTCCGCCGGGCGCGTCACCGGACCGGTGATGGTCCCCGGACCCGCCCCCGAGCTGGAGCCGCTGACCGGGCCGCGGCCCTCCTGGCCGGATCCCGCGGTGCGGGCGGAGCCGGAGGCCCGGGGGGAAGGCGACAGACCCGGCCGGGACGGAACCGAGCCGGGCGCCGAGCCGCGGCCGGAACCGCGGCCCGACAAGACCGGCACACTGCCGGTGGTGCCGCCGCCCACACCGTCTCCAGAGGACGCGCCGGGAGACGGGCCTGCCCGCACGTGACGTCGCCGAACACTGGGAAACGGGCCAAGGGCGGTAAACTTCGCGCGTTCATCGCAGTCCGCGAGTCAATCCTTCCTGTTCAAAGGAGAACTTCAGTGTCCGAGCGCACTCTTGTCCTGATCAAGCCCGACGGTGTCGCGCGCGGTCTCATCGGCGACGTGATCGCCCGGGTCGAGCGCAAGGGCCTGAAGGTCGTGGCGCTGGAGCTGCGCACCCTGGACGTCGACACCGCCAAGGCGCACTACGCGGAGCACTCCGAGCGGCCCTTCTTCGGCGAGCTGGTCGAGTTCATCACCTCCGGCCCGCTGGTCGCCCTGGTGCTTGAGGGCCCCCGGGCCATCGAGGCCTTCCGTGCCCTCGCCGGCCTGACCGACCCGGTCAAGTCCGCCCCCGGCACCATCCGTGGCGACCACGCCCTGGAGATCGGTGAGAACGTGGTCCACGGCTCCGACTCGCCCGAGTCCGCCGCCCGCGAGATCAAGATCTTCTTCCCGGACCGCTTCTAGGCATTCTCCACGTCCGGTGCCGTCGAGCCTCGTCATCCCCCTGGGGTTGACGAGGCTCGACGTATTTGACGCGTCTTAAGATTTTCCTGGAACTGGCGGGCCCATTGCGCTCTGGGGTGGGTACGTCACGTTACGATTCGAGTGCGTTCTGTAGTTTTCGCCGACGATCCCACGGGAGGAGGGCCGCCTTCCCCATGAGCAGCAAGCTTTCTTTTCTCGGCCGCGACATGGCAGTCGACCTCGGCACCGCCAACACACTCGTCTACGTCCGGGGACGCGGCATCGTGCTCAACGAACCCTCCGTCGTCGCGATCAACACGACCACAGGGAAGATCGTCGCCATCGGCATCGAGGCCAAGCGCATGATCGGCCGGACCCCTGGCAACATCGTGGCGATCAGGCCGCTCAAGGACGGCGTCATCGCCGACTTCGACGTCACCGAGCGTATGCTCCGCTACTTCATCCAGCGGGTGCACAAGCGCCGCCATTTCGCCAAGCCTCGCATCATCATCGCGGTGCCGAGCGGGATCACCGGAGTCGAGCAGCGGGCGGTCAAGGAGGCCGGCTACCAGGCGGGAGCGCGTCAGGTCTACATCATCGAGGAGCCGATGGCGGCCGCGATCGGCGCCGGGCTCCCCGTGCACGAGCCGACCGGCAACATGGTGGTCGACGTCGGCGGCGGGACCACCGAGGTGGCGATCATCTCGATGGGCGGTGTGGTGACCAGCCAGTCGATCCGGGTGGGCGGCGACGAGCTGGACCAGGCGATCATCAGCTTCGGGAAGAAGGAATATTCGCTCATGCTCGGCGAGCGGACCGCCGAGGAGATCAAGATGGCGATCGGTTCCGCGTGCGTGCTCCCCGAGGAGGGACATGCCGAGATCCGAGGTCGCGACCTGGTCAGCGGTCTGCCCAAGACGATCATCGTGTCGGCCCATGAGATCCGCAAGGCCACCGAGGAGCCGGTGAACGCGATCGTGGACGCCGTCAAGACCACCCTGGACAAGTGCCCGCCGGAACTCTCCGGCGATCTGATGGACCGGGGGATCGCGCTGACCGGCGGCGGCGCGCTCCTCAAGGGCCTGGACGAGCGGCTCAAGGACGAGACGGGCATGCCGATCCACCTGGTGGACAACGCCCTCGACTCCGTCGCGCTCGGCTCGGGCAAGTGCGTCGAGGACTTCGACGCCTTGCAGCAGGTCCTGGTCCCGGAGCCGCGGCACTGATGAAAGACACGCGCCGGGCACGGATGAGCCTAGGACTGCTGCTGGCCGCGGCGCTGGTGGTCATGACCGTGGACCACCGGGCAGGGGACGAGTCTCCCTTCGGCCCTCTCCGCGGGGTAGGCACGACTCTGTTCGGCACCGCCGAGAACGCGGGGGCCGACGTCATCCGTCCGGTCGGCCAGTTCTTCGAGACGATGGTGGGCGCGCCCGACGCGCAGCGTCGCATCGACGCGCTGAGCGCGGAGAACCAGCGGCTCAGGCGCGACCTGGTGGCCCAGAGCCTGGACCGGCGGCACTCCGCCGAGCTGCGCCGGCTGCTGGGGGTCGCCGGGACCGCCGGATACAGGATCGTTCCCGCTCAGGTGATCGCCCGGCGCGGCACGCCCGGGTTCGAGGAGGCCGTGGAACTCGACGTGGGCAGTGCCGACGGGGTGCGCTCGGAGATGACCGTGCTGAACGGCGACGGCCTGGTGGGCCGGGTCGTCCAGGTGGGGACGTCCACCTCGACCGTGGTGCTGCTCAGCGATCCCGCATCGGCGGCCGGGGCGCGGCTGGAGGGGAGCAACGAGATCGGGGTGGTGCACGGGGTCGGGGAGAACGGCCGCCTGGTCCGTTTCCGGCTGCTCGACTCGACCGCGCAGATCGTTCCGGGTCGCCGGATCGTGAGCTTCGGCTCCCAGCGTGGCGTGCCGTACGTGGCGGGGGTGCCGATCGGGGTGGTGGAGCGGGTGGAGGCCACGCCGGGGGAGCTGACCCGGATCGCCTACGCGCGGCCGTACGCCGACCTCACCGCGCTGGACGTGGTCGGCGTGGTGGTGCAGTCGCCGCGGCGCGACCCGCGTGACGCGGTGCGGCCCGCCGCGCCGCGCAAGCCCGGTCCTTCGCCGAAGCCCGAAGCGTTGCGCGGGCCCGGCGCGGAGCGGAAGGGGATCTGACGGTGGGCGGTCGTGACGTGCTCTCGGTGGGTGTGTTCCTGCTGGTCATGGTCTTCCAGGTGACGGTCGTGAACCGGCTGCCGCTGCCGGGGGCGGGTGCGCCCGACCTGGTGCTGCTCGCCGTGGTGGGCTACGCGCTGGTCCGCGGGGCCGCCGCCGGCGCGGTCGCGGGTTTCTGTGCCGGGCTGGCCAGCGACGTGCTGCCGCCCGCCGCGCACGTGCTCGGGCAGCACGCGCTGGTGCTGTGCCTGATCGGGTTCATGGCCGGGCGGGTGGCGGAGAGCTGTCCGGACGCCGGGCAGCTCACGACACTGGCCTGTGCGGTCGCCGGTCCGCTGGTCGCCGTGGGGGTCGGCGCGCTGCTCGGCGACGATCGGATCAGCCGGTCCATGCTCACGGCGGCGCTGCCCCAGGCGGTCCTGTACAACCTGCTGGCCGCGCCGCCGGTGGTGTGGGCGGTGACGAGAGTCGTCCGGGGGCCCCGGGTGCGGACCATCCAACCGGCGGGGTATCTGGCGCGGGGGCGGACATGAGCCGGCGGCCCGCCGGACACGGGATCCACGGATCACGTCCGGGCGCGCCGTCAGGCGAGGAGCGGACATGATCCGGATGCGGGGCCGGCTGGTCGTGTTGCAGGTGCTGGTGGTGTCGTTGCTGGCGCTGCTCGCCGTACGGCTCTGGCAGGTGCAGGTGGTGCGCGGCGACGAGTTCGTGGTGGCCGCGACCCAGACGCGCACCCGCGACGTGGTCGTGCCCGCGGTGCGCGGGCAGATCCTCGACGCGGCGGGACGGCCGCTGGTGCGCAACCGGACCAGGCTCGTGGTCTCGGTGGACCGGACGAGCCTGAACCGGATGGAGGGCAACGGCAGAGGGGTGCTCCAGCGGCTGGCCACGGTGCTGGACCGCCGGCCCGCGGACCTGCGCGAGCGCATCAGGGCGTGCGGTCCCGGGGTCCCCCGGCCCTGCTGGCCCGGCTCGCCGTACCAGCCGATTCCGATCGACGACAACGTCACCACCCGTGAGGCCCTGCAGATCCTGGAGCGGCAGGAGGAGTTTCCCGGGGTCACCGCCGAGGTGCAGGCGGTGCGGGAGTATCCGGGCAGCAGCGCGGGCGCGCAGGCGCTCGGTTACCTGCAGCCGATCACCCAGGCCGAGATGGACAGGCGCGCCGGGTCCAAGGCGGTCTTCTCCGGGGTGGACCTGGTGGGCCGTGACGGTCTGGAGTCGGTGTACGACAGCGCGCTGCGCGGGGTGCCCGGGATCCGGCGGATGCAGGTGGACCGGCTCGGCAAGGTGATCGGGGTGGAGCGGCAGGTGCCGCCGACGCCCGGGGACACGCTCATCACCAGCATCGACGCCAAGGTGCAGGCCGTGACGGAGAAGGCCTTGGCCGAGGCGATGAAGTCCGCCCCCACGGCCGACGGCGCGGCGGCGGTGGTGCTCGACGCGCGGACCAGCCGGGTGATCGCGCTGGCCAGCGCGCCGACCTACAACCCGGCGATCTGGACCGGCGGCATCTCCGAGGTGGCGTACCAGCGTCTGCTCTCCGGCAAGACCGGCAAGCCGCTGGTGTCGCGGGCCATCAAGGGGGAGTTCGCGCCGGGCTCGACGTTCAAGGTGTCGTCGGTGGCGGCGATGCTCAAAGACGGCTATCCGCTGAACGGCCAGTACGACTGCCCGGGCTCCTTCATGGTGGGCAGCAGGCCGTTCAACAACTTCCGGGGGATCGGGCTCGGCACGCTCACCCTGCACACGGCGCTGGTGAAGTCCTGCGACACGATCTTCTACAAGGCCGCCTACGAGCAGTGGCTGCGCGACGGCGGGCTGAAGCCGAAGGCGAAGACCAAGGAGCCGATGGCGAACATGGCGCGCGCCTTCGGGTTCGGCCGTCCCACGGGCGTCGACCTGCCGGGCGAGTCGGCCGGGCGGATCCCCGACCGGCACTGGAAGAAGGACCTGTGGTCGGCGACCAAGGCCGACAACTGCAAACGTGCCAAGACCGGCTATCCGGAAGTGGCCAAGAGCGATCCCAGCCGGGCCGCCTTCCTCAAGCGGCTGGCGTACGAGAACTGCCTGGAGGGTTACCAGTGGCGGCCGGGTGACGCGGCGAACTTCTCCATCGGCCAGGGCGACGTCCTGGTGACCCCGTTGCAGCTCGCGGCGGCCTACGCGGCGCTGGTCGGCGACGGCAGGCTGCGCAGCCCCCGGCTCGGCTGGGCGCTGGTGCGGCCGGACGGCACCATGGTCAAGGAGATCAAGACGCCGGTGGTGCGCAAGCTGCCGATCTCCGCCAAGGAACGGGCCTACATCAAGGGGGCGCTGAGCGAGGTCGCCTCCGACGGCACGGCCGCCGGGGCCTTCGTGGGGTTCCCCATGGACAAGGTGAAGATCGGCGGCAAGACCGGCACCGCGGAGGTCTACGGCAAGGCGGACACCTCCTGGTTCGCCTCGTTCGCGCCCACCGACAAGCCCCGGTTCGTGGTCGTCGTCATGGTCTCCCAGGGGGGGATGGGCGCCCAGACCGCGGCTCCGGCCGCCCGGAAGATCTATGAGGGCATCTACGGCTTCACGCCCACCGGGGGCAAGGCCCCGGCGGCGCTGCCGGCTCACCGCCCCGCCTCCGAGCCGCCGATGATCAAACGGGACGGCACGGTGGCTCGATGATCCGCATGACGACGGCGTGGGGCAGCCGCCTGTCCGGCGCGGCGGCGGTGGCGCGGTGACCCGCGCGACGGCCTCGCCACGGAGCGGGTCCTTCGCCCGCAGGGCGGCGACGGCGTCCTCGGCGGTGCACCGGATGGACGGGGTGCTGCTGGTCGCCGTCGCGGCGCTGGCGGTGATCGGCACCATGCTGGTCTGGTCGTCCACCAGGACCTGGGCGCCCGGGTCCACCGGCCTGGTCAAGAAGCACATCCTCAACCTCTGCATCGGGACCGTGCTGACCGGCGTGGCGGCGATGGTGGACCACCGGAGGCTGCGGGCCTACGCGCCCCTGGTGTACGGCCTGTCCCTGCTCGGGCTGTTCCTGGTGATCACGCCTCTCGGCTCCACCGTGAACGGAGCCCACTCGTGGATCATGGTGGGCGGGGGGTTCGCCTTCCAGCCGTCGGAGTTCGCCAAGCTCGGACTGGTGCTGATGCTCGCCATGCTGATGGCCCAGCCCGCCGCGGGCACCGACCGGCCGCGCGGCCTGGACGTCGGGATAGCGCTGGTGGTGGGCGCCTTCACCATGGGCCTGGTGATGCTCCAGCCCGACCTGGGCACCACGATGGTCCTCGGGGTGATCACGGCCGCCGCGCTCGTCGTCGCCGGGGTCCGCAAACGCTGGATCGGCGGCCTGGTCCTCCTCGTGGTCGGCGGGGCCGTGGCCGTGTGGTTCCTCGACGTGCTGGAGCCGTACCAGATCGCCCGGTTCACCGCCTTCCTCAACCCCGCCAGCGACCCGCGCGGCGTCGGCTACAACAGCACCCAGTCGCTGATCGCCATCGGGTCCGGGGAGCTGTTCGGCAAGGGGCTGTTCGACGGCGGCCAGACCACCGGGCGCTTCGTGCCCGAGCAGCACACCGACTTCATCTTCACCGTGGCGGGGGAGGAGTTCGGCTTCCTCGGCTCGGTCACGGTGGTGGCACTGCTCGGTGTGATCCTGCTGCGCGGGATGCGGATCGCGCGGCAGTGCGACGACCGGTTCGGCACGCTGACGGCCGGGGTGATCGTGTGCTGGCTGGCCTTCCAGTCGTTCGTCAACATCGGCATGACGATCGGGATCATGCCGATCACCGGCCTTCCCCTGCCGTTCGTCTCCTATGGCGGCACTGCGACCTTCGCCAATATGATCGCCATCGGATTGCTCCAGGCCATCCACATACGCGAACAGTCCTTCTAGGCCGGCCGACATGAGAGCCGCTCGCATGTCGGTGACGCCGGATTCTCACTGGCGTCTCGGGAGTCAAGCGAACATTCTGGGAACGACGACAGAACTCGCGATGACGGAGGGGTCGTGACATCGGAGCTCGCCGAGCGGCAACGTGCACTGGAACTGCTGCGTACCGCCTTCCCCGACTATCGGATCGTCTTCAGCAAGGGCCGCTGGGCCGCGGTGTCGGCGGGCAGCCCGCCGGCGGTCTGGTTCGCCGAGACCCCGGGCAGCCTGTGCGGGCAGCTCTTCCAGGCTCAGCTCCGCAACGGCGGGACGGTCGGGCCCTTCGGCGGTAGCGGTTCATGAGGGGCGCGCCCTCCCGGACCGGCGGCCGGCTCCCGGACGCGTCTCCGGCCGGCCGGAGCGCCGGTGTGGCGGCGGTCCCTCCGGAGAACGGCGGGGAGAGCCGATGACCCAGAGCACACGGGGCGGAGACCGCGCCGCGCTGGCCTGCGCGACGATCATCCGTAACCGGACGCTGGCCTCCCTGTCCGCTCCGCCGTCCGCGGCGGTCATCCAGCGGATGGTCGACGAGATCCATGCCTGCTGCCCGCAGCAGACCAGGTTCAAATGCCGCAGGCTCGCGCACGGATGGACCGTGGAAGAGGCCATCGAGCACTTCCACGCCCTGTGCGACAGGCAGGGCGTCAAGCGGCGCGGGCTGACCGAGCGCTCCTGGCGGGAGTGGGAGGCGGGGGCACGGCCCGATCGGGACTACACCGACCTGCTGTGCCGGCTGTACGAGACCGGGCCCGTGCAGCTCGGATTCGCCCACGACTACACCCCCGAAGACCTACGGTCCGCGCCTCCGGTCCTGGACATGATCACGGTGGCGGCCGACGAGGCGGGCGCGCACGCCGAGGAGGCCGAGGCGAGCGAGCTGGGCTCGGGCGCGCTGGAGCGGTTGCGCACCCAGGTGATCTGGGTCGGCAAACGCTATGTCACGGAGGCCCCGCTGCCGCTCTTCGTGGAGATGAGGGAACTGCAGGAACGGACCCGCAGGGCGCTGGACAAGCGCATCCATCCCGGCCAGGCCAGGGAGCTCTACTTCCTGACCGGCGCGCTGTGCGGGCTGATGGCCAACGTCAGCATGGACATGGACCGCCGGATCCCCGCCGACACCCTCGCCCGTGCCGCGTGGACCTACGGCAAGGTGGCGGGGCACGCGGCGCTGATGGGGTGGGCGCGAGGCATGCAGGCCTCGGTGGCGCTGTGGGACCGGCGCTACAGCGACGCGGCCGAATACGCGGAGGAGGGGCTGACCTCCGTAAACGTGGGTTCCGGCGCCACCCGGCTGCACATGCTGCGGGCCCGCTCGTACGCGCTGCTGGGCCGTGGCGGGGAAGCCGCGGAGGCGCTCCGCCGGGCGGCCGGCGTCCGGTCGGCCGGAGCCGACGAGCTGCACGACGAGATCGCCGGGGAGTTCGCGTTCCGCCCGGCCAAGGAGCACTACTACGCGGCTGTCACCCACCTGCACCTCGGGTCCTCGGCGGCGGCCATCGAGTCGGCGGGCGAGTCGCTGTCCCTGTACGCCTCCGGAGATCCGGAGAACCGCTCCTACGGCTGCGAGTCCATGGCCCGCGCCCACCTGGCGATCGCCCACCTCATGGAGGGCGACGCCACGGGAGCGGAGGGCGCCATGGCGCCGATCCTGGAGCTCCCGCCCGACCGGCGCATCGGCAGTCTGGGCACGACCCTCGACACGGGCCGCGCCCTGCTCTCCTCCAGACCCGGGGGAGCCCACATGGCCAGGCAGATCGAGGGGTTCCGCGCCGTGGGCCTGCCCCAGCACGCCCGGCAGGCGATCTCAGACAGGAGCGGACGATGACGATTGCCGCCGGAAGCCCGCTGCTCACCCGGGCGGCCGAGGCGCTCGGCCATGCCTGCCGGGAGACCGGGCTGGACAGCGCCGGGTTCACACTGCTGCGCGACTTCGCCAACACCGTCTACCACCTGCCCGCCGAGCAGGTGGTGGTACGGCTGGCGCAGGCGACCACGCCGGGCAGGTTCGACCGGCTGGTGACCTCGGTCCGGGTCACGCGCTGGCTGGCGGAGCAGGGGTTCCCCACCATCCGGCCGCTGGACGTCAGGCAGCCGGTCGTCGCGGAGGGATTCCTGGCGACCTTCTGGCACCACGAGGAGCACATCGGGCCGCCGCCCGATCCGGCGCAGCTGGGACCGCTGCTGCGCCGGCTGCACGCCCTGCCGCCCGTGCCGTTCGAGCTGCCGACCCACGACCCCTTCGGCGCGGTGCGCCGGGCGATCCTGGCCGGTCGCGCGCTCGGCGAGGACGACCGCGGCTGGCTGCTCGAACGCTGTGACAGGCTCGCCGAGACCTACTACGAGAGGCTGGAGTTCGCTCTGCCGTACGGGCTCGCCCACGGCGACGCCCACCGCGGGAACATGATCCGCACCCGTGACGGCTTCCTGCTGTGCGACTGGGACGGGGTGTGCGCCGGGCCGCGGGAGATCGATCTGATCCCGACCCTGCAGGGGATCCGGTTCGGGCTGACCGAGCGGCAGCGGTCCAATTTCAGCGAGGCCTACGGCTACGACGCGACGCGGTGGGAGGGCTATCCGGTGCTGCGGGACATGCGTGAGCTGCAGACCCTCACCGCCGTGCTGCGCAACGCCCACCGTGATCGCAGGGCCCACGACGAGCTGCGGCACCGGATCGACTCGCTGAGAGCGGGGGACGACCGCCTGTGGCACCCGTTCTAGGCGGATAGGCTTGACTGCATGTCTGTCGAGTCGTTGTTTCCCCGTCTGGAAGCGCTTCTGCCCAAGGTGCAGAAGCCGATCCAGTATGTCGGAGGTGAGCTCAACTCGACCGTCAAGGACTGGGACGAGACCACGGTGCGCTGGGCTCTGATGTACCCGGACGCCTACGAGGTGGGCCTGCCCAACCAGGGCGTGCAGATCCTCTACGAGATCCTCAACGAGATGCCCGAGACGCTGGCCGAGCGGACCTACGCGGTCTGGCCCGACCTTGAGGCGCTCATGCGCTCCGAGGGCGTTCCCCAGTTCACGGTCGACGCTCACCGGCCGGTGCGGGCGTTCGATGTGTTCGGGCTGTCGTTCTCGACGGAGCTCGGCTACACCAACATGCTCACCGCGCTGGACCTGGCCGGTATCCCGCTGGAGGCCGCGGACCGCGGTGACGACGATCCGATCGTCCTCGCGGGCGGTCACGCCGCCTTCAACCCCGAGCCGGTCGCCGACTTCCTCGACGCCGCGGTCCTGGGCGACGGGGAGCAGATCGCCATCGCGATCACCGAGGTCATCCGCGAGTGGAAGGCCGAGGGCTCGCCCGGCGGGCGCGACGAGCTGCTGATGCGGCTGGCCGAGTCCGGCGGGGTCTACGTGCCCAAGTTCTACGACGTCGCCTACCACGCCGACGGCCGGATCCAGCGCGTCGCGCCCAACCGGTCGGGCGTGCCGTGGCGGGTCCACAAGCACACCGTCATGGATCTGGACGAGTGGCCCTACCCGAAGAAGCCGCTGGTCCCGCTGGCCGAGACCGTGCACGAGCGGTTCAGCGTGGAGATCTTCCGCGGCTGCACCCGCGGCTGCCGGTTCTGCCAGGCCGGGATGATCACCAGGCCGGTCCGGGAGCGCTCGATCACCACGATCGGCGACATGGTCGAGGCGGGCGTCAAGGCGTCCGGGTTCAACGAGGTCGGCCTGCTGTCGCTCTCGTCGGCCGACCACTCCGAGATCGGCGAGGTCGCCAAGGGCCTGGCCGACCGCTACGAGGGCACCAACACCTCGCTGTCGCTGCCCTCGACCCGGGTCGACGCCTTCAACATCGACCTGGCCAACGAGTTCTCCCGCAACGGCCGCCGGTCGGGTCTGACGTTCGCCCCGGAGGGCGGCTCAGAGCGGATGCGCAAGGTGATCAACAAGATGGTCACCGAGGAAGACCTCATCCGGACCGTCACCACCGCCTACACCCAGGGCTGGCGGCAGGTGAAGCTCTACTTCATGTGCGGTCTGCCCACCGAGGAGGACGCCGACGTCCTCGGGATCGCCGACCTGGCCAAGAAGGTCATCAAGGCGGGCCGCGAGGCCACCGGGTCGCGTGACGTCCGCTGCACGGTCTCCATCGGCGGGTTCGTGCCCAAGCCGCACACCCCGTTCCAGTGGGCGGCCCAGGCCGACCACGAGACCGTGGACCGCAGGCTCAAGGCGTTGAAGGACGCCCTGCGCGGCGACAGGGACTACGGCCGGGCCATCGGCCTGCGCTATCACGACGGCAAGCCCTCGATCGTGGAGGGCATGCTCTCCAGGGGCGACCGCCGGGTGGGCAAGGTCATCCGTGCGGTGTGGGAGGGCGGCGGCCGGTTCGACGGCTGGAGCGAGCACTTCTCCTACCAGCGCTGGATGGAGGCGGCGGCCGAGACCGGCGTCGACGTCGACTGGTACACCACGCGCGAGCGCGAGGAGAACGAGGTCCTGCCCTGGGACCACCTCGACGCCGGCCTCGACCGCGAGTGGCTCTGGCAGGACTGGCAGGACGCCGTCAACGACGTCGAGGTCGAGGACTGCCGCTGGACGCCGTGCTACGACTGCGGCGTCTGCCCCACCATGGGCACCGAGATCCAGATCGGGCCCACGGGGAAGAAGCTGCTGCCGCTGACGGTTGTCTGAGATAGGCCGTGCGTGAGCACGGCCTATCCTGAACCGACGACCACGACTTGGGAAGGACGACACCACCCTGAAACCCGCTCCCGATGGGCCTCCGCCCGCGCCCGTGGCGCAGCGTCTGCGTGTTCGCTACGCCAAGCGCGGCCGCCTGCGTTTCACCAGCCACCGTGACATCTCCCGGGCCGTGGAACGCGCGGTCCGGCGCGCCGACGTGCCGGTGGCGTTCAGCGCGGGCTTCTCACCCCACCCCAGGATCTCCTACGTGGGCGCGGCCGCACCCACCGGAGTCGCCAGCGAGGCCGAATACCTCGAGATCGGCGTGACGCGAGAGTGTGATCCCGACCGGTTCCGTGCCGCGTTGGACACCTCCCTCCCACACGGTCTCGACGTGCTCGACGTCGTCGAGGCGGGCGCCGGAAGCCTGGCCGACCGGCTGGAGTGCTCGGCGTGGGAGATCCGGCTGCCGGAGGCCGACCCCGCCCTCGCCAGGGTGGCGGTCGAGCGGTTCGTCACCACCGAGCGAGTCGAAGTGGAGCGCCTCACCAAAAAGGGGCCGCGCCGCTTCGACGCGCGAGAGGCGGTGCTGAGCCTTGAGGTTATTGAGGGAACTGAGACAACAGCAGGTCAGGCGTCCAGTCAGCCATGTGTCATACTTCGCATGGTTGTACGGCACGCAACTCCTGCCGTTCGACCCGACGACGTTCTTACTGGATTGCGTCTTGTGGCTGACTTCGCGCCGCCGGTACCCCCCGAGGTGACCAGGCTGGCGCAGGGCCCGCTGGACGTGCGCACCGGTAAGCCCGCCGATCCGTTCGACCTGGACCGCGACAGTACGCGCGGCGGCGAAACGGAACCGGTGGGCCAGTACGTCGGCGGCGACCTATAGGACTTGGCGCCGGGCTCAGGCCCGGCGTACAGCGAGAGACGAGAGCTCCCGCGCGGCGCGGAGACGCGCCCGGGAGCTGACGGGAGAGCGCCCGCATGCTCGACAACGAGCCCGATGTCGGGGCCAATGGCCCTGGCGGGGACATGACGGAGAAGACAGAGCCGACGCGCCGTCGGCGAGCCGCCAGCCGGCCCGCCGGGCCGCCGCCGGAGGACCCGGAGCCCGCCCCGCAGGTGGTGGCGGCCGTGGAACAGCCCTCCGCGCCGGTGGCGACGGAGCCCGAGGCCACAGTGGTGACCGCGGAGCCCGAGGCGCCCGCGGTGACCGACGGACCCGAGCCCGAGACGGCTCAGGAGCCGGCGCCCAAGCGCGCCACCCGGCGCAAGGCGGCCACGACGGCCTCCACGACGCCCGCCCGGCGCAGCCGCGCCAAGAAGGCGGATCCCGAGCCGGTCGCCGAGGCCGCCCCCGAGGAGGCTCCCGCGCCGGTCGTGGAGACCGCTCCCGAGCCGGTGGCGGAGGAGGCCCCCGCGCCGGTCAAGCGCAGCCGTACCCGCAGGAAGGCCGTCCAGCAGGACGTGCCGGCCGAGCCGGAGCCGGTCGAGGCCGAGATCGCCGACATCAGCACGGCCGAGGCCGAGGAGGTCGCGGCGGCGCTGCTGCTCGCGATGCCCGCCGACGAGGCGCTGGACGACGAGCCCGCCGGTGAGGACGTCGTCGAGGAACGGCCGGGGCTGTTCGTCGACCCGTTCGGGCTGGCCGCCCAGGAGCGTGCCGAGGTCCCCTCGGTGACCTTCCAGGCTCCCGCCGCGGTGTTCCAGCCGCTGTTCCAGGCTCCCGACCCGCACCGGGCCGAGCAGCCCGCGGCCCGCACCGCCCCGGCGCAGCAGCAGCCCGCCCCGGTGCAGCAGCCCGAGCCGGAGCCCGCCGAGGTCGAGGCCGAGACCTCCGAGGAGCCCGAGGACGACGACGCCGAGGGTGACGACGAGGCCGGTGGCCGGCGCCGCCGCCGCCGCAGGGGCGGCCGCGGCCGGGGCAAGACCCGCGAGCTGGACGAGTCCGAGGACGACGACTCCGACCAGTCCGAGGACGCGACGGCGTCCGAGGCCGAGCAGGACGAGGACGAGGGCGGCAGCTCGCGGCGTCGCCGCCGCCGTCGCCGCAGGGGCACCGAGGAGGGCGGCGAGGTCCAGGACGACCCGCCGAACACCGTGGTGCGCATCCGCGCGCCCCGCGCCGGGCGCAGCACCTCGGTGGACGAGGTGCAGAGCGTGCGCGGTTCGACCCGCCTGGAGGCCAAGAAGCAGCGCCGCCGTGAGGGGCGCGAGCTCGGCCGGAGGCGTCCGCCGATCATCACCGAGTCGGAGTTCCTGGCCCGCCGGGAGTCCGTCGAGCGCGTGATGGTGGTCCGCCGTACCGGCGGCCGGACCCAGATCGCGGTGATGGAGGACGGCGTCCTCGTCGAGCACTACGTCAACCGCGAGGCGAGCCAGTCCTACGTGGGCAACGTCTACCTCGGCAAGGTGCAGAACGTCCTGCCGAGCATGGAGGCGGCGTTCGTCGACATCGGCAAGGGCCGCAACGCGGTGCTGTACGCCGGTGAGGTCAACTTCGACACCGCGGGGCTGGAGGGTCAGCCCAAGCGGATCGAGGTGGCGCTGAAGTCCGGCCAGTCGGTGCTGGTTCAGGTCACCAAGGACCCGATGGGGCACAAGGGCGCGCGGCTCACCTCGCAGATCAGCCTTCCCGGCCGTTACCTGGTCTACGTGCCCGACGGCTCGATGACCGGCATCAGCCGCAAGCTCCCCGACAAGGAGCGCACCCGCCTCAAGAGCATCCTGAAGAAGGTGATGCCGGAGAACGCCGGGGTCATCGTCCGCACGGCCGCCGAGGGCGCGTCGGAGGAGGAGCTCGGCCGTGACGTGGCCAGGCTTTCGGCCCAGTGGGAGAACATCCAGCGCAAGGCCAAGTCGGCCAGCGCGCCGGAGCTGCTGTCCTCCGAGCCGGACCTGACCGTCCGGGTGGTCCGCGACGTCTTCAACGAGGACTTCACCTCGCTGGTCGTGGCGGGCGACGACGTGTGGGAGACGGTTGACGAATACGTCCGCTACGTCGCACCGCACCTGGCCGACCGGCTCTCCCGGTGGGAGGACGGCGCCGACGTCTTCGCCGCCTACCGGATCGACGAGCAGATCGCCAAGGCCATGGAGCGCAAGGTCTGGCTGCCCAGCGGAGGCTCGCTGGTGATCGACCGGACCGAGGCCATGACCGTGGTCGACGTCAACACCGGCAAGTTCACCGGCCAGGGCGGCAACCTTGAGGAGACCGTCACCCGCAACAACCTGGAGGCGGCCGAGGAGATCGTCCGCCAGCTCAGGCTGCGGGACATCGGCGGCATCATCGTCATCGACTTCATCGACATGGTGCTGGAGAACAACCGGGACCTGGTGCTGCGGCGGCTGCTGGAGTGCCTGGCCCGCGACCGGACCAAGCACCAGGTCGCGGAGGTCACCTCCCTCGGTCTGGTGCAGATGACCCGCAAGCGGGTCGGCCAGGGCCTCCTGGAGGCCTTCTCCACCGTCTGCGAGTGCTGCAACGGCCGTGGTCTGCACGTCTCGACTGAGCCGGTCGAGAGCAAGCCCGAGCCGCGCGGGACCCAGGGCAAGATGGCCGTGGAGAAGGCCGTCGCGGACAAGCTCGGCAAGGACGCCGGCCACGCTGTCGCGGCCGGTGCGCAGTCCGGCCGTGATACGGTGACCGATGCGCTTGATGACGTCCCGGCAGAGGACGCTCAGGGCATACAGGCTTCCGGCCGGGGGCGGCGACGCTCCCGCAAGGCCAAGTCGGCCGATTAGGCCGGCAACCACGTAAGGCCATGTCGGCCGTCAGGCCGGCAACTCCGACGTTCCGCCCGGTTCGCTCAGGACACCGGTAATCCGGTACCCTGGTGAACCGGTGCGCTCATGGCGCGCCCTGTTCGCGCGCCTACCTGGTTCGTCGGTCAAATCAGTGACCATAGCCGGATGCGGGGCGCAGCATCCAGCGAGCAAGTAGTCAGAAGAAGGGTTCCGCGGTGTACGCGATCGTTCGTTGCGGCGGCAGGCAGCAGAAGGTCTCCGTCGGTGACGTCCTCGAGGTGGACAAGGTCGCCGGCGAGGTCGGTTCCACGGTTTCGCTGCCGACGGTGCTCGTCGTCAACGATGGCGACGTGACCACCGAGGCGGGCAAGTTCACGGTTGCCGCCGAGATTCTCGGTGAGACCAAGGGTCCGAAGATCCGGATCCTGAAGTACAAGAACAAGTCCGGCTACAAGAAGCGCCAGGGTCACCGCCAGCGTTACACGCAGGTGAAGATCACCGGCATCGACCAGGCCTGAGTTTCGGGAGTTTTGCGAGATGGCACACAAGAAGGGCGCGTCGTCCACTCGGAACGGGCGTGACTCCAACGCACAGCGGCTTGGCGTGAAGCGCTTCGGCGGCCAGCTGGTCAACGCCGGTGAGATCATCGTCCGCCAGCGTGGCACCCACTTCCACCCCGGCGACAACGTCGGCCGCGGTGGCGATGACACGCTGTTCGCGCTGGCCGCCGGCCACGTGCAGTTCGGTGTCAAGCGCGGTCGCCGCGCGGTGAGCATCGTCCCGGTCGCGGAGTAGATCCGCACCGACAGACGTCAACGGCAGGGGTGGATCGCATACAGCGGTCCACCCCTGTTGGTGTTGTAAGCGGGTATTCCCGCAGATGGGGGTAGGAGGGCAGACATGCCGGACTTTGTGGACCAGGTGGTCCTGCACATCAAGGCCGGTGACGGGGGACATGGCTGCGCCTCTGTGCATCGGGAGAAGTTCAAGCCGCTGGGCGGCCCCGACGGCGGCAACGGCGGCCGCGGCGGCGACGTGATCCTGGAGGTCGACCCCAACACCGCCACGCTGCTGGAGTACCACCGCCGTCCGCACCGCAAGGCCGACAACGGCAGGCAGGGCTCGGGCGCCAACCGTGACGGCGCCAACGGCGGCGACATCATCCTCGCGGTGCCCGACGGCACCGTGGTCAAGGACGCCGTCAGCGGTGAGGTCCTGATCGACCTGGTCGGCGCCGGCACCCGCTACGTACTCGCCGAAGGCGGCCACGGCGGGCTCGGCAACGCGGCCCTGGCCTCGGCCAAGCGCAAGGCCCCCGGCTTCGCGCTGCTCGGCGAGCCCGGCGACGAGCTCGACGTGATGCTGGAGATGAAGAGCGTCGCGGACGTGGCGCTGGTGGGCTTCCCGAGCGCGGGCAAGTCCTCTCTCATCGCCGCCCTCTCCGCGGCCCGGCCGAAGATCGCCGACTACCCGTTCACCACCCTGGTGCCCAACCTCGGCGTGGTGACCGCGGGCGACACCATCTTCACCGTCGCCGACGTGCCCGGCCTCATCCCGGGCGCGTCGGAGGGCAAGGGGCTGGGTCACGAGTTCCTGCGCCACGTCGAGCGGTGCAACACGCTCGTCCACGTGATCGACTGCGCCACCATGGAGCCCGGCCGCGACCCGATCAGCGACTACGAGGCCATCGAGGCCGAGCTGAAGGCGTACGGCAAGCTGGAGGACCGTCCCCGTCTGGCGGTGCTCAACAAGGCCGACGTGCCCGATGCGCGCGAGCTGGCCGAGATCGTCCGGCCGATGCTGGAGGAGCGGGGCCTGCGGGTCTTCTCGATCTCCGCGGCCACCCACCAGGGCCTCAAGGAGCTGACCTACGCCATGGGTGAGATGGTCGCCGCCGCCCGGGCCGCCGCGCCCGTGGTCGAGCCGACCCGCCTGGTCATCAAGCCCAAGCAGCTCGGCGACACCGGCTTCACCGTGCGCAGGGTGGACGACAACACCTTCCAGGTCACCGGGGTCAAGCCGGAGCGGTGGATCCGCCAGACCGACTTCACCAACGACGAGGCCGTCGGCTACCTGGCCGACCGGCTGGAGCGGCTCGGTGTCGAGGAGGAGCTCACCAAGGCCGGGGCCACGGCGGGGGCCGAGGTGATCATCGGGTCCATGGAGAACGGCTACATCTTCGACTGGCAGCCGACGCTCAACGCAGAGGCCGTACACCAGGGGCCGCGCGGCTCGGACAACCGGCTCGGATAACCTGCTCTCTCCTGCAAGCCCCTGCGAAATCCTGGCTCCCGCGAAAGGTGCGTGTCGTGGACTCTGTGCGCGATCGGATCCGTACGGCCTCACGCCTGGTCGTGAAGGTGGGTTCGTCCTCGCTCACCACCGCGCAGGGGATGATCGACGTCGACCGGGTGGACGCCCTGGTCGACGTGCTCGCCGCCCGGCGCGGGACCGGCACGCAGATCGTGCTGGTCTCCTCCGGCGCGATCGCGGCCGGACTCGGCCCGCTGGGCCTGTCCAGCCGGCCGCGTGACCTCGCCACCCAGCAGGCCGCCGCCTCGGTCGGCCAGGGGGTGCTGGTCGCCCGATACACCTCCTCCTTCGCCCGGTACGGCCTGCGCGTCGGCCAGGTGCTGCTGACCGCCGACGACATGATGCGCCGCTCGCACCACGTCAACGCCCAGCGCACACTGGGCCGGCTGCTGGAGCTGGGCATCGTCCCGGTGGTCAACGAGAACGACACCGTGGCCACCGACGAGATCCGCTTCGGTGACAACGACCGGCTCGCCGCCCTGGTGGCGCACCTGACCCGTGCCGACGCGCTGGTGCTCCTGTCCGACGTGGACGCCCTCTACGACGGCGATCCCCGCCGTCCCGGCGCCCGAAGGCTCGGCGACGTGCGCGGCCCGGAGGACCTGGTGGGGGTCGAGCTCGGCAAGGGCGGCGCGGTCGGCACCGGCGGGATGGTCACCAAGGTGCAGGCGGCCAGGATCGCCACCGGAGCCGGCGTGCCCGTGGTCCTGACCGCCGCCGCGCACGCCGCACAGGCCCTCGCGGGCGTCGACATCGGCACCTGCTTCCATCCGGACGGCCGCCACCCCGGCACCCGCCTGCTCTGGCTGGCCCACGCCACCACCGGCCGAGGCCGGCTCCACCTGGATCCGGGTGCGGTCGAGGCTGTGGTGGGCCGGCGCAAGTCGCTGCTGCCCGCCGGGGTCACCGCCGTGGAGGGGGAGTTCGCCGCCGGCGACCCGGTGGACCTGTGCGGGCCGCTGGGCCGGGTGGTCGCCCGGGGGCTGGTCAACTTCGACGCGGTGGAGATCCCCGGACTGCTCGGCCGTTCCACCCGCGAGCTGGCCACCAGCCTCGGTCCGGAATATGAACGCGAGCTGATCCACCGCGACGACATCGTCATACTGGAGTCCCACCACTAGTTCCATGGGAGCGCGAGATGTCCGAGGACTTCCTGAAGGTAGCCCTGGCGGCTAAAGAGGCCGCCGCCGAGCTGGCCCCGCTGCCGCGGGCGCCGAAGGACGCCGCGCTCCGCGTGATCGCCGACGCGCTGGTGTCCCGGGCCGCCGAGATCGTCGCGGCCAATGCGCTCGACGTGGAGAGGGCCCGGGAGGGCGGCCTCTCCGAATACATGATCGACCGGCTCCGGCTCGACGTGGCCCGTGTCGAGGCCGTCGCGGAGGCGGTCCGCCAGGTCGCCGACCTGCCCGACCCGGTGGGTGAGGTGATCCGGGGCAACACGCTGCCCAACGGGCTGGAGCTGCGTCAGCTCCGGGTGCCGCTCGGCGTGATCGGCATCATCTACGAGGGCCGTCCCAACGTGACCGTCGACGCCGCGGCGCTCTGCCTGAAGAGCGGCAACGCCACCCTGCTGCGCGGCTCCTCCAGCGCCTACGAGTCGAACACGGTCCTCGTCAGGATCATGCAGGACGCGCTGGCGGGCACCGAGGTCCCCGCGGGAGCCGTGCAACTGGTCCCCGGCCTGACCCGCGAGTCGGTCAAGGAGCTCATGCGGGCCCGCGGCCTGGTGGACGTGCTGATCCCGCGCGGCGGGGCCTCGCTGATCAACTCGGTGGTGGAGGAGTCGACGGTCCCGGTCATCGAGACCGGCGTGGGCAACTGCCACGTCTACATCGACGCCGAAGCCGACCAGGATCTGGCGATCGCGATCCTGGTCAACTCCAAGGCGCAGCGGCCCTCGGTGTGCAACGCCGCGGAGACGTTCCTGGTCCACGCGGCCGTGGCCGACGCCTTCGTGCCGCGCGCGCTGGCCGCGCTGGCCGCGGAGGGCGTGACGGTGCACGGCGACGACCGGATCGCGGCCTACGGCGACGTGGTGCCGGCCGGCGAGGAGGACTTCGGCGCCGAGTACCTCTCGCTCGACATCGCCGCCGCCGTGGTCGACTCGCTGGAGGAGGCGGTCGCGCACATCAGGAAGTACGGCTCGGGCCACACCGACGCGATCGTCACCCGCTCCGTCAGCGCGTCCCGCAGGTTCGTCGCGCTGGTCGACTCCGCGGCCGTGGCGGTCAACGCCTCGACCAGGTTCACCGACGGCGGCGAGTTCGGCTTCGGCGCGGAGATCGGCATCTCCACCCAGAAGCTGCACGCGCGCGGTCCCATGGGTCTGTCCGAGCTGACCTCCACCAAGTGGGTCTACACCGGCGAGGGGCATCTGCGCACCGGCGCGGGCACGGTCATCGCCTCGTGCGCGGCCGGCGACAGGTAGGAGACGGGCCGGAAGGTCACCCGGGTGCGGGGGCGTCTCCGACGCCCCCGCACCCCGCCCGCGGGCTGCGGGAAGGCATTCCCGTGCGAGACCACCGGGCCGGCGTCACGCTGGAGCCGCCGCCGGGGGGCCGTGATCCGATGGCGGTCCCGGTCCGAGGGCGGCTGCCGGGGCAGGGGACGTTGGTGAGGACGGTGCTCCGGTGTTTCGCCGACGACCTGGTCCAGCACCCCTCTCGTCACTGAATGTAGTGGCGTGTCGCTCCATGTAATCGCGACTGCTTGAGGTTTGACTGGACTTCATGGAAATCGTAGTCGCGTTCCTGTTTGTCGTCCTGGTGTTGTTCGGTCTTGACCGGATGATGCTGTGGCTGGAACGCCGGGGACATGTGAACTGGCGGCGCACCGGCCGCCGGAACCTGTCGGCCGAGCCCACGGCCGAGCTGGACAGCCTGCTGGTCGAGCGTGCGCACCAGCCATGAGACGGCTCCTGTACGATCTGGCCGCGCTGATCGCGCGGATCGTCCTCGGCGTGATCTTCATCGCCCACGGCTGGCAGAAGCTCAGCGACGGGGGCCTCGACGCCACGACCGCCGGGTTCACCTCGATGGGGGTCCCCATGGCCCGCGTGGCCGCGGCGTTCTCCATAGCCGTCGAGTTCGGTGGGGGAATCCTGCTCATCCTGGGCCTGCTGACCCCGCTCGTCGGTCTCCTGCTCGCCGTGGACATGCTCGGCGCGTTCATCTTCTCGCACATGCGCAAGGGCGTGTTCGTGTCGGAGGGCGGGTTCGAGCTGGTGGGGGCCCTGGGCTCGGCCGTGCTGCTGCTGGCCGCCGGGGGAGCGGGCCGGATCAGCCTGGACCACCTGATCTTCGGCCGCCGCAGGGATCGCCGCCGGGAGAGCGAGAACATCCCGGCGTACGTCCCGCCGATTGCGGCCGAGCCCCTGCGGCGGATCTCGCCGGCCACGGAGCAGCCGCAGCAACCACCGGCCCCGCCGGCCACCGAACAGCCACCGGCCCCGCCGGTCACGGAGCAGCCGCAGCCACCGCAGCAGCCACCGGCAGCGGCCCCGCCGGTGCCGCCCACGGGGGAGCGACCGCGGCCGCCGGCCCCGCAGGCCACGGAGCGGCCAGGACCGCCGGCCCCGCCGCCCGGCTCCCGTCCCGAGCCGCCGGGCACCGAGCCCCCGCCGCGCTGATCTTCCAGCGGGTACGGCGCGCCTCCGGACATTCGTCACACCTGCCCGCTATGGTGTTGTCTCCTATGGCTGGAGGGCAGGGAAGCGCGCGGAAGCGGGCGACCCGATAGGCACAGCGGTCTTGGACCCATGTGGCCGATGCAGGAGGTCACGTGGGTCGTCCCGGGCGCGTCGGCCCCTACACGCTGGCGGAACGCCTTGGCCGGGGTGGCATGGGCGAGGTCTACCGCGCCACCAACCGCCGGGGCGAGAGCGTCGCGCTCAAGATGCTCCACGAGATCGTCGAGGCCGACTCGGAGGCCCGAATACGACTCGAGCGCGAGGTCCGCGCTCTCCGCAGGGTCGAGAGCCCCTACGTCGCCCGTGTCGTCGACGCCGACCTCGCCTGTGAGCGGCCCTACCTGGTCATGGAGCACATCGAGGGAGAAACCCTCCTCGATCGGGTACGGCGCGGCGGCCCGCTCAAGGGGAGCAGCCTGGTCACCCTGGCCCAGGGCCTGGCAGCCGCACTGTCGATCATCCACGCGGCCGGGGTCGTCCACCGCGACCTCAAGCCCGCCAACGTGCTCGTCAACGCCGAGGACGAGCCCGTCCTGATCGACTTCGGCATCGCCCAGGTCCTGGACGCCACCCGGCTCACCCTGACCGGCACCTTCCTCGGCACCCCGAGCTACGCCGCCCCCGAGCTGTTCGTGGACGAGCCCGTGGGCGAGCCCGCCGACGTGCACGCCTGGGCGGCCACGGTGGCCTTCGCCGCGACCGGCCGCCCCACCTTCGGCCGGGGCACGGTCGAGTCACAGATGTACGCCATCCTCAACGGCCAGGCCGACCTCGCGGGCATCCCCGCGGCCCTGCTCCCCCTGATCCGCGCCGCTCTCCACCGCGAGGCGGCGAAACGCCCCACCGCGGCCCTCCTCGCCGCCCGTCTCGCCCGTCTCGCCCGCGCCACCTCCCCTGAGCGGGCGCCGTCGAGGGCGGCCAGGCAGGGCGGGGAGAAGACCGGTGCCGCCACGTCGAGGAAGCCGGAGCCGGATCCCCTGCAGGGTCGGGATCAGATCGATCTCCCGCGGCCCGGCGCACACCCCGTCCCAGTCGCACAGCAGGAAGCCGTCACGGGTGCGGATCATGTTCCCGCGGTGGGCGTCGCCG
>NZ_NGFP01000128.1 GCF_002149035.1 Streptosporangium minutum | reverse complement strand
GTCCCAGCGCACGCCGTGCCAGTCCTCGTTGAGGCGGCGGACGCCGCAGCCCAGGACCGCATCATCGAGCTCATCGGAGACCTGACTTGAGGCCCCTGGAAGACATTCGGATCATCAGTCTCGAACAGTACGGCGCGGGTCCCTTCGGCTCGCTGCACCTGGCCGACCTCGGCGCCGAGGTCATCAAGATCGAGGAACCGCGTTCGGGCGGCGACGTCGGCCGCTACGTGCCGCCCTACGCCGACGGCGGGGACTCGCTCTTCTTCGAGGCCTTCAACCGCAACAAGCGGTCGCTGTCGCTGGACCTCGCCACCCCCGGCGGCCGTGAGGTGTTCGAGGACCTGGTGTGCGGCGCCGACGCCGTCTACTCCAACCTCCGCGGTGACGTGCCGCAGAGGATGGGCATCACCTACGGGGCGCTCAAGCACCTCAACCCGCGTATCGTGTGCTGCTCGCTCACCGGCTTCGGCATGACCGGGCCGCGAGCGGCCGAACCCGGCTACGACTACATCCTGCAGGGCCTGGCCGGATGGATGGACGTCACCGGCGAGCCCGAGGGGCCGCCGACCAAGTCGGGCCTGTCGATGGTCGACTACTCCGGCGGGTTCGTCGCGGCGCTGGCCCTCATGGCGGGGCTGCACGCCGCCCGGCGCGACGGCGTGGGGACGGACTGCGACGTGTCGCTGTACGACACGGCCGTCTCGCTGCTCACCTACCCCGGGGTCTGGCACCTCAACGCGGGCTACGCCCCGGCGCGCACCCGGCACTCGGCGCACCCCTCGCTGGTCCCCTTCCAGGTGTTCGAGACCGCCGACGGCTGGATCGTGGTCGGCTGCGCCAAGGAGAAGTTCTGGCGGCGGCTCGCCGAGGCCGTCGGCCGTCCCGAGTGGGCGGGGCCGGACTCCCCCTACGGCACGTTCGCCCGGCGCGCCGAACGCGCCGGGGAGCTGCTGCCCCTGCTGGAGGAGATCTTCCGATCCCGTACGGCCGCGCGCTGGCTGGCCCTCCTCGCCCCCGCCGGAGTGCCCTGCGGGCCGGTCAACACGGTCGAGCAGGCGCTCGCCGAGCCGCACACGGCCGCGCGCGACCTCGTCGTGGAGACCGAACACCCCCGTTACGGCACGCTCCGCAACCTGGCGTCCCCGGTGCGGGTCGGCGGGGAACGCCCTTCCTACCGCCGGGCTCCGCGCCGTGACGAGGACGCCGGCTACGTGCTGCGCGAGGTGCTCTCCTACGACACCCCCCGGATCACCGCCCTGCGGCGGGACGGCGCCTTCGGGCCGCAGGAGCCGGCGCGATGACCGTCGCGGCCGAGCTGGCCCGCTGGGCGCTGGACCTGCGGGGGATCCCCGGCGACGTGGCGTCGGCGGTGCGGCGGCACCTGCTCGACGGGCTGGGCGCCGCGGTGGCCGCGGCCCGGTCCGGAGCCGCGCGGCCGGCCGTCGACGTCGCGTCGGCACTCGGCGGGCCGCCCGAGGCCACGATCATCGGCGCCGGGAGGGTGGGTGCGCCGGCCGCCGCGCTGGCGAACGGAACGCTCGTCCACGCGCTCGACTTCGACGACACCCACGCCGGGGGCCTGGTGCACGCGACCGCGCCCGTGCTGCCCGCCGTACTGGCCGTGGGAGAGGAGGTCGGCGCGAGCGGCGCGGAGGTCGCGGTCGCGCTGGCCGCCGGGCTGGAGACGATCTGCAGGCTCGGCGCCGCCGTACCGCACGGCTTCCACGCGCGCGGCCTGCACGCCACCTCCGTCTGCGGGGTGTTCGCCGCGGCGCTGGCGGCCGCGCGGCTCTACCGGCTCCCGCCCGAGCAGACGGTGAACGCCCTGGGCATCGCGGGCAGCCAGGCGGGCGGGCTGCTGGAGTCCGTCGACACGGGCGCGTCCACCAAGCAGCTGCACCCCGGTCTCGCCGCCCAGGGCGGAGTGCTGGCGGCGCGGCTGGCCGCCGCGGGAGCGACCGGGCCGGCGAGCGTGTTCGAGGGGCGCTACGGGCTGTACGGCGTGCTGGCCGGCCGGCGGGTCGGCGGCGCGGCCGTCCTGGCCGGGCTGGGGGAACGGTGGGAGCTGACCCGGATCACGATCAAGCCCTACCCGGTGTGCCAGCTCAGCCACGCCGCCCTGGACGCGGCCGGCAGGCTGCGCCCGAGGCTCGGCGGGCGCGACGTCGACGAGATCGTCGTCGAGATCCATCCGGACGCGGCGCAGTTCGTGTGCGGGCCGGGCAGGGAACGGCCCGCCTCGGCGTACGCGGCCAAATTCTCCCTGCCCTGGTGCCTGGCGGCGCTGCTCGTCGACGGCGCGCTGACGGTGGCGACCTTCGACGACCTGGATCGGCCCGAGGTGGTCGCGCTGGCCGCCCGGGTCCGCCACGAACTGGTCGATTTCGGCGGAGTCGCCGCCTGCCAGCCGGGCCGGGTGAGCGCTCTGCTGGCCGACGGCTCCCGGGTGGAGGCGGCGGTCGAGCGCAGCGGCGGCGGGCCGGACGATCCGGCCCTGGACGAGCTGGTGCGCGCCAAGGCCGCCGCCAACCTGGGGGACGAGGCGATCGCCGCGACGGTCGACGAGCTGGAGCGCCTGCCCGACCTGACATCCCTGATGGCCGCGCTGAGAGGACCCCATGACCGTTCACCTGCCCGCCGTACCCGGATATGAGGGTGCGGCGGCCCTGCTGGAAACGACGGGGCTCGCCGTGAGCGACCTCGTCCACGTCGTCGAGTACGTCACCGCCGGGGCGCTGGACGACTACGCGAGCGTGAGCGCGGCCCGGGAGGGGTTCCTCGGCGGGCACGCCGTGCCGGTGGCGACCGTCGCGGTCGCGGGGCTCCTCGGGCCCGGCCCCTACGCGGTGGAGCTGACCGCCTTCCCCGGCGGCGGCGACCTGGTCGTCGCGCACCCCGACGCCGGTTTCCACCGGGGAAGCCTGCGCGTCGCCGGCGAGGTGGTGTACCTGCCGGGGATCCAGCCCTGCGACGCCGAGGGCCTGGTCCACGCGGGCGACTTCCGGGCCCAGTACCGCTACTGCCTGGATCGGGCCGCGGAGCTGCTCGGGGCCGCCGGGCTGGGACCCGGCGCGCTGGTGCGGACCGTCGACTACACCGCGACCGCGACCCGGGCCGAATACCCCCGCTGCGGCCGCCCCCGCAGGGAACTGCTCGGCGGCACCGGCGCCGACGGCCTGCCCGTCTTCCCCGGCGCGGCGGGAATCCTGGTGGACCGGCCCGTGCTGGCAGGCGCGATGGCCGCCCTGGACGCGCTCGGCTCGACCGCCCCGCCGCGTACGGTCAACCCGGGGTGGAGCCGGTACGAGACGCTGACCTACAGGCCCGGTGTCGCAGCCGGGGACACGCTGTTCATGTCGGGCTTCGGGGCGCTGGACCCGGCCACCCAGGAAGCGGTCTTCGACGGTGACCTGGCCGCCCAGGCCGAGTTCGTCTACGCGGGGATCGCGGCGGTGCTCGGCGAGGCCGGGCTCCGCGGCGAGGACGTCGCGCGGCTGGTCGAGTACGTGACCCCCGCGGGGGCCGCCGCCCACCCGGACCTGGCCGCCCTCCGGACGCGGTACTTCGGCCGGGCGCCGGTCAGCGCGGTGGTCTGCTCGGCACTGCTGCGCCCGGAGTTCCTGATCGAGGTCGTCCCGGTGGCGGTGCGCGCATGAACCTGCCGGCCGAGGAGATCCGGGCACTGGTCGGCAGGGAGGTCGCCTACACGGCGCCCGAGCCGCTGGGGCGGGCGGCGCTGCGCTACTTCGCGCTGGCGGTCGGCGACGACAACCCGCTCTACACCGACGCCGGCCACGCCAGGGCGCACGGCTACCGGGACGTCGTCGCCCCGCCCACGCTGATCTGCGAGACCAACCAGTACGCCGGGCTGCCCATGGACGCCGACGGCTACGCGGGGCACTCCTGGCACATCGACGTGCCGGGCGCCCGGCTGGTGCGCGGAGGCAACGACTACACCTTCCACCAGCCGGTCCACCCCGACGATGTGATCACCGCGACCTGGCGGATCGAGAGCGCCGAGGAGAAGGCGGGGAAGCTGTTCGTGACGTCCCGGGCCACCTACACCAACCAGCGGGGCGAGCTGCTGGCGGTCAACGAGGAGACGCTGATCTACGTGGAGATCCCGTGAAGGCCGGAGACGAGGTCCCGGCGCTGGAGCGCACGATCGGGGCGGCCGATATGATCGCCTACGCGGGGGCCACCTGGGACTGGCACCGGCTGCATCACGACGACGCCTATCTCCGGGCCAGGGGGCTCGACCGCCCCGTGGTGGACGGGCAGCTGTTCGGCGCGCTCCTCGCCGAGCAGGTGCAGGACTGGCTCGGGCCGGACGCCCGCCTGCGGCGGCTGCGGTTCCGCCTCCTGTCCATGGTGTTCGCCGGGGAGAGCGTCCGGGTGACCGGCGTCGTCACCGGCGTCGTCACCGGCGTTGAGGGGTCGCTGGTCACGGTCGAGCAGAAGGTGCTCGTCGCGGGCCGGGTGGCGGCCGGCGGAACGGCCCAGGCGGTGCTGCCGTGAGCGGCGTGGCGATCGTCGGAGCCGCCGAGTCCGATCTCGGGATCACCGGCGAGTCCGTCCTGACCCTGCAGGCGCAGGCCGTCACCAGGGCGCTGGCCGACGCCGGACTCGTCCTGTCCGACGTGGACGGGCTCGCCACCTGCGGCGTGTCCCGCTTCTCCGCCACCCAGGTCGCCGACTACCTGGGGCTCCGGCCCGTCTGGACCGAGTCCACGTTCGCGGGGGGCTGCGCCTTCGAGATGTACGTCGCGCGCGCCGCCCAGGCCATCGAGGCCGGGCAGTGCCGTACCGTGGTGATCTCCTACGGGTCTAACCAGCGCTCGGCCAGGTCGCGGTCGCTGGCCGGGGTCGTCGAGGAGCACACGCCCGAGGCGCGGTTCGAGGCGCCCTACGGCCCGCTCTACCCCTTCTCGTACTACGCGATGGCCGCGCGGCGGTACATGCACGCCTTCGGCGTGAGGCGCGAGGCGCTGGCCGAGGTGGCGGTCGCCGCGCGGGACTGGGCGCTGCTCAACCCCAGGGCCTACCGGTACGGAACCGCGCCGCTGACCGTCCGGGACGTGCTGTCGGCCCCCATGGTCTCCTCCCCTCTCACCACGGCCGACGCCTGCCTGGTCACCGACGGGGGCGGCGCCGTCGTGCTGACCTCGCTGGAGCGCGCCCGCGACCTGCGGCGCGCGCCGGTGCGCGTGCTCGGGTATGGCGAGTGCGTCACCAACACCTCCATGACCGCCGTCGACGACCTCACCGTCACCGGCGCCGTCCACTCCGGAGCGGCGGCCTTCGCCCGCGCGGGACTCGTCCCCGGCGACGTGGACGTCGCCCAGATCTACGACTCCTTCACGATCACGGTGCTGCTCACCCTGGAGGGGCTCGGCTTCTGCGGCGCGGGCGAGGCGGGCGACTTCGTCGCCGGCGGCCGGACCGGACCAGGTGGCGCGTTCCCCGTCAACACCAGCGGCGGCGGGCTCTCCTACAACCACCCGGGGCAGTACGGCCTGCTGCTCCTGGTCGAGGCGGTCAGGCAGCTGCGCGGGGAGTGCGGCGACCGGCAGGTCCCCGGCGCCGAGGTCGCGCTGGCGCACGGCACCGGCGGCATCCTGTCCGCGCACGCCACCGTCCTGCTGGGGGTGGACCGGTGAGCGAGGATTTCTGGGAGGCGACCAGGCGACGGCGGCTGGTCGTCCAGCGCTGCCTCGCCTGCGGCCACCGCCAGCACTACCCGCGCCGGCTCTGCACGGCCTGCGGCGGCACCGAGCTGGAGTACGCCCCCGTATCGGGTCTCGGCGTGGTGGACTCCTTCACCGTCGTCCACCGCGCTCCCGCGCCCGGCTTCGAGCCGCCCTACACCGTCGCCAGGGTCCGGCTCGCCGAGGGGCCCATCCTGCTCACCCACCTGGTCGGCGACACCGACTGGGCCTGCGACCTGCCCGTGCGCGTGGCCTGGCGGCCCCTGCCCGACGGCCGGCACCTGCCGGTGTTCCGGCTGGCGCGGACCGACCAGGAGGACTCTGCACACGAGGACTGACCACGGGCTCAGGGCCGGTGAAGGGCGCCTCTCGGGCGACCGGTCGCGCGGCCCGGCTCATCCGAGGCGGGCCAGCCCGGCGCACGAGGGCGCCGTGGCCAGGGCGGCGATGCGGCGGTCGAGGGCGGCCACCGCCCGCGCCGGCAGGGCCCGGGCGGCGTTGAGCCGGAACTTCAACGCCAGCTCGCCGGGCGACAGCGGGTTGTCCGGCCCGCCTTTGGAGGAGTCCACCCGGTGGGTGAGCGTGGCTCCGCCCCTGACGCGCACCCGCAGGACGGCGCCGAAGCTCATGGGGAACAGCTCGGAGGCGCGGTCGTCGGCGACGCACCTGACCCGCGCGGCCAGGGCCAGCCGTCGCGGGTGGAGCTCGGCGAAGTCGTCGAGGTAGACCCCGAGGCCGCCGCCGCTCAGGAGGGCCGTCGCGACCGTGTAGGGGCCGGAGAACTTCGCGTGGTACGGCGAGCGCGGGCTGATCTTCTCCTCGTGCGGTTCGGCGATGGTGCGCAGCGCGGGGGCGGGCGCCCCCAGCTCGATCTCCTCGATGTCGTCGGGGTCGAGTCCCCGCGCGCGCAGGGCCAGCGCGCAGTCGATGGCCGGGTGGGTGAAGTGGTTAGCCGGATAGGGCTTGTAGGCCGTCCGGGTGACCTCCCAGCGCTCGCCGAGCCCGGCCAGCAGGGCGTCCGCGTCGTGGCGGCCGTCGAGGTAGGCGGCGAAGAACCCGAAACGGCCCTCCAGCACGGTGGGCGGGCCGGTCAGCCCCTCGCGGGCGAGCGTCGCCGCCGTCACGCCCGCGTGCGCCGCCCACCCGCAGTGGACCCGCTTCACCGTCCCGCCGGTCCGGTTGGCCTCCAGCAGCCCGGCGCCCATGCTGGCGGCGACGCCGATCGCCGAGGCGATCCCTTCCTCGTCGAGCCCGTAGAGCAGCCCGGCGGCCACGGCGGCGCCGATCGTGCCGCAGATGGAGGTGGCGTGCAGACCCTTCTCGAAGAACAGGGAGTTGCGCAGCTCCGGCAGGTAGGAGGCCATGCCGAGCCGTACACAGACCTCGTCGCCCGCCGCCACGGCGGCGAGCAGGGCCGCGCCGCCCGCGCCCGCGTCCTCGGCGGCGGCCAGCGCGGCGGGCACGACCGAGGCGCTGGGATGCAGGACGGACGGCAGGTGGGTGTCGTCGAAGTCGAGGGCGTGGGCGAGCGTCCCGTTCACCAGCGCGGCCGAGGGGGCGGGCAGGCCGTACGGCAGGCCGATCGCCGCCGCGTCCGCCGCGCCGCCCCAGGCGGCGACCACGCGGCGCACCGCCGCCACCGGGCCGCCCGGCCCTTCTCCCGTCTCCTCCGCGTGCTTGGCCACATGGCCCACCGCCGCCACCGGGCCGCCCGGCCCTCCTGCGGCCTCCTCCGCGTGCTTGGCCACATGGCGCACCGCCGCCACATGGCGCACCGCCGCCACAGGGCCGCCCGGTCCTCCTGCGGCCTCCTCCGCGTGCGCGGCCAGGCAGTTGCCCAGCACGTCACGCACCCGGCCGACGGCGTCGCGGGCCACCTCGCCGGGCAGGCCGCCGTCCCGGCAGTCGGCGGCGAACCGGGCCAGACGGTCCGCGAACGTCGTCACCGGGCCACCGCCAGCGGCCTGACGGGGGAACCGGTCGCGCCGACCACGGGCAGGGGGTTGACGACGAGCAGGAACTCGCGGACGCCGGAGTCGAGCAGCTCGTCCAGGCGCATGGTCTCGACGATGTTGATCCCTTCCTCCACGAGGAGCAGCCGGTGCACGGGGAGCGCGGCGTGGCCGCGTCCCGGGGCGACGTGCTCGAAGGCGATGGTCTCCGCGCCCACCAGCCGAGGGTTCCGGGCGGCCAACCACCGCCCGGCCGCCGCGCCGGGACCGGGGGCGCCGTGGGACTGGCCGGTGAAGACCTCGGGCTCCGGCCAGCGACGCGACCAGCCGGTGCCGACCAGGACGGCCTCCCCCGGCCCGATGTCCAGCCCGGCGGCGGCCCGGTCCAGGTCCTCCGGCGTGACCTCGTATCCGGCGGGCAGCGTCGCGACGCCGTGCACGGCCGCCACGTCGAGCAGGACGCCCCGGCCCACGTAGGGGACGAAGGCGTCGATGCCCAGCTCGGAGAAGCCCCGATGGCTCTGCAGGGCCTCCGCCTGCCTGCCGCCGTGCAGCAGCCCGGCGTGGGAGACGTGCGCGAGCGCGTCGACATGTGTGCCGACGTGCCCGCCGGTGACGATGATCTCGTTGGCCGCCGAGCCGCCGTCGGCTCGGACCATGTCGCCGTGCCGGCGCTCCAGCAGCATCCGGAACGGCGGGTGGTTGGGCGACTGGGGCATGCCGGTGCTCATCGGCTGGGCCAGGTCGTACACGCGGGCGCCGGCCACGGCCTCCCAGGGTTCGCGCATCAGACGGCACCTTTCGCGCACGGCTCGTCGAGGTCTCCGGCCGGCGGCCGGGCCGTTCCCGGGAGCCTCGCCGCCGCCGGTTCCGCGTGTCGAACGGGGCGGCCGGGCGGGGTGGCGGCGTCCGGGACGGCCTGGGCACCGGTCACGCGGCCTCCGGAGGGTGTTCCAATTATAGGAAAGCTGTTCCAAACTGTACTGCGTGAGCCCGGACGATGTCTCGGGTCGGACGGAGCGGGTTTCCGGGGAATCGTGGTGGGATCTCCCCGACACCGGGACCGCCACCGACCCGTCCGTGCCCGCGGGCCTGCGCGCAGGCGGGAAAGGGCGCCGACAAGGAGGAACGCCACATGCCGACCGACATCTCCGAACCGTCTCGCCACGGCGTCGACACCTCCGAGCAGCCGCGCCGCGGCATCGGCACTCCCGAGCCGTCTCGCCGCCGCGGCTCCGAAGGCGCCAGCCAGACCGCCGCGACCGTCGAGCGCGCCGCCGACGTGCTCGTGCTGTTCGCCGATCCCGGGGCGCTCACCCTGGGCGTCACCGAGATCGCCGAGAGACTCGGCCTGTCCAAGGCGACCGTCCACCGCATTTTGGCCTCGCTGCGGCTGCGCGGCCTGGTCGAGCTGGACGAGGAGACCCGGCGCTACTCCCTCGGCCTGACCACGATGCGGCTCGGCCTGGCCTACCTCGACCGGCTGGACCTCCGCCGCCTCGCCGCCCCCGAGCTGACGCGCCTGTCCCGGACCCTGTCCGAGACCGCCACGCTGTCCGTCCGCACCGGCTCCTCGCGGGTCTACGTCGACCAGGTGACGCCGGACCGCGAGGTGATCATGTCGGTCACCCTCGGCGTCCCCTATCCGCTGCACGCGGGTGCCTCCTCCAAGGCGTTCCTGGCCTTCCTGGCCGACGAGGAGATCGACGCCTACTTCAGGACGGTCCCGCTGACTCCGCTGACCGAGCGCACGCCGGTCCGGGAGGACGTCCTGCGCGAGGATCTCGCGGCGATCCGCCGTCGCGGCTACGCGCAGTCGAGCGCCGAGCGCCAGCCGGGCTCGGCCTCGGTCGCCGCCCCCGTCCTCGACCACCACGGCCGGCCCGCAGGCGTCATCAGCGTGTGCGGCCCACTGGAGCGTTTCAGGGGTGAGGCGCGGGAGTGCGCCGAAGCCCTGCTCGAAGCGACCGATCGTCTCTCGACCCTGATGGGTCACACCCCACCCCTGATGGGCCACACCCCACAAGGAAGCTCTCGGCCCTGATGGGTCACACCCCACCCCTGATGGCACACCCCACAACGAAGCTCTCGGCCCTGATGGGTCACACCTCACGAGGAAGGGGGTGACGGCCGGCCCCCACCGGCCGCACCATGACGCGATACGACCTGCTTGTAAAGAACGGCACCCTGGTCCTCCCCTACCACGGGGAGATCCGCGCCGACCTCGCCGTCTCCGGCGGCAGGATCGCCGCGATGGGCGAGGATCTCGACGGGGCGGAGGAGGTGATCGACGCCACCGGCAAGATCGTGCTGCCCGGCGCGGTGGACGCCCACTTCCACCTCGGGATCTATCGCGACATGGCGCTCGACGCCTTCGAGGAGACCCGCTCCTCGCTCGTGGGCGGGGCCACCACCGTGCTGTCGTACTTCCGCACCGGCCGGCACTACCTCGACCGGACCGGTCCCTACCGGACGATCTTCCCCGAGGTGCTGGCGGCGGTCGGCGGCCGAGCCTGGACCGACTACGGCTTCCACCTGGCCCCGATGACGGTCGAGCAGATCGAGGAGATCCCGTGGCTCGTCGCCGAGCACGGGATCACCTCCTACAAGTACTACATGTTCTACAAGGGCTTCGACCTGGCCGCCAACAGCCGCGACGCCCAGGCCTTCACCATGGGCGACGAGTACGACCTCGGCCACCTGTTCCTCATCATGGAGAAGCTCGCCGAGGTCCAGCGCTCCCGTCCGGACCGGCGGCTGTCGCTGTCGCTCCACTGCGAGCAGTCCGAGCTGATGCGCGTGTTCATCGACCGGGTCCGCAGGAGCGCAGCCGTACAGAACCTGCGCGCCTACAGCGAGGGCCGCCCGCCGCTCACCGAGCAGGTCGCCATCGCCGAGGCCGCCGCGATCGCCGCGCACACCGGCGCGGACGTCAACTTCCTGCACCTGTCCAGCGCCGAGGCCCTCGAAGCGGCGAGCCGCGTGCCGGGCAGGAGAGAGACCACGCTGCACCACCTCTGCCTGGACCACGACGACCTCGACGCCCGAGGCGGGCTGGGCGGGAAGGTCAACCCGCCGATCCGCACCCGCGACCACAACGAGGCGCTGTGGGAGGGCGTGCGCGACGGCCGGATCGACTGGGTGGCCTCCGACCACGCCTGCTGCATGGAGGAGCACAAGGGCGACGACCTGTGGCCGGCCCACCCCGGCTTCGGCGGTACGGCGCTGCTCTACCCCGTGCTGTTCTCCGAGGGGCACCTGCGCCGGGGGCTGCCCCTGTCGAGGATCGCCGAGGTCGCCTCGGCCAACCCGGCCAGGGCCTACAACCTGTGGGGGCGCAAGGGCAGCCTGGCCGTCGGCTTCGACGCCGACCTCACCGTGGTCGACCCGTCGGCCACCAGGACCGTGACCACCGATCTGCTGCTCTCCGGCCAGGACCACTGCCCCTTCGAGGGGGTGGAGGTGACCGGCTGGCCGACGACCACGGTGGTCGGCGGCCGGATCGCCTTCCGCGACGGCGAGACGGTCGGCCGGCCGTCGGGCTCCTACCTCCACCGCGCCTGACCACGTCCCCGGCGTTTGGCATTTGCCTAGTCCGCGTCCCTCCACTGTTGCCATAGGGGAACCGTCGTTTCCAAAATCCGGGTAACAGTGTCCCGCGTGAAAGCTGGTGAAGCATCATGCGCTCCTGGTCGATCAGGGTCTGCGCGATCCTCCTGATCCCGTTCCTGTTCCTCACGGCCGCCCCCGCCGGGGCCTCCGTCGACCTGTCCGCGCCGGGGTCGTACGCCGTCGGCTACGCCGATGTCAGCGTCTCCGCCTCCGGCCGCTCGTTCAGCGCCCGGGTCTACTACCCGGCGACCTCGGCGGGAAGCGGCACGGCCGTCGCCTCCGGGCGGTTCCCGGCGGTGGCCTTCGGCCACGGGTTCTTTCAGAGCATCAGCAAGTACGCCTCCCTCGGCGGCCACTGGGCCTCCTGGGGCACCATCACGATCATGCCGACCTCGCATGGCGGCCTGTTCCCCAACCACAGCGCCTTCGCCGACGACCTGAACGCCGCGCTGACCTGGATGGTGGCGCAGAACACCACCGCCGGGTCGCGGTTCAACGCCCACGTGCGCACCGACCGGCTGGGACTGTCGGGTCACTCGATGGGCGGCGGCGCCGGCGTGCTGGCCGCCGCGCGCAACTCAGCGGTGCGGACGGTGACGAACCTGGCCGCCGCCGAGACCAACCCCTCGGCCAAGACCGCCGCGTCGACCACGACCGTCCCCATGCAGCTGGTCGCCGGTACGAACGACAGCGTCGCGGGCCCGTCGGGCAACCAGATCCCCATCTACAACGCCAAGCTCGCCCCCAAGCAACTGCGCACGATCATCGGCGGCTTCCACTGCGGCTTCACCGACTCCGGCGGCATCGGTTGCGACAGCGGCTCGATCAGCCGTGCCGCCCAGCAGGCGATCACCCGCCGGGTGACCACCGCCTGGCTGCTGTACTACCTCCACGACGACACCGCCCAGCACGACGCGGTCTGGGGCGCCTCCGCCCAGACCGACCCGGCCGTTCAGTTCCTCGGCGTCCAGTAACCGCACTCCGGCGCATCCGCCCCGGCCAGGGGCGGGTGCAGGACCGGCGGCCACACGCCGGGCACGAACAGGCCCAGCACGAACGCCCGCCCGGCCAGCGCCGACCGGCTTTCGGCGCCGAGCTTGGCGCGCAGCCGTACCAGGTGGTAGTCCACCGCCTGACGGGTCAGGTACAGCCGCCGGGCGATCTGCGCGTTGGACGCGCCCCCGGCGACCAGCCGTAACACCTCGCCCTGGAGCGGGCTCAGCACGGGCGCGGCGGAGGAGATCTCGTCCAGCACGGCCACCGCCCGCCACGGCAGGCCGTCCGCGCGGTGCTCGACGGAGGCGCTGACCCGGACGCGGATCACGGCGCCGTCCCCGCGGACGAGCCGCATCCGGGCCCGGTAGACGTCCAGCCGTCCGAGGGCCAGCATCCGCCAGTAGGGCCGCTGCGCGTCGATCTCGCCGGGCGCGAGCAACTCCTCCGCCAGGACGCCGTCCAGCTCCTCAGCCGTGCGGGCCACCGCGGAGCGGAAGGCGGGGTTGCTCTCCCTGACCCGTCCGAGCCCGTCCACCGCCGCGATCGGGATCCGGGCGCGTTCGAAGTACACCTGATACCGGCCCTTCATTACCGCACGATAGATGATCGCTTCCGAGCGGTCCATCCATGTCACGCGGGCTCACGGCTCATGGCTCATGGCTCATGGGCTCACGGGCCTACGGGCCTACGGGCCTACGGGCCTACGGGCACGGATCGGCCGGGGCGGACAGGGCGGCGGCTGGTGGCGCCCGCCGCCCCGCCTGGTCCGGCACCGTCAGACGGCGCAGTACCCCTCGTCGTCGCAGGCGTCCCCATCAACGCCGGCGGCCTTCACAGCTTTCACCGCCAGGGTCTGGCCGGTCCGTTCGGCGACCTCCTCCAGGGCGGCGAGCAGGGTGTCCTCGGGCTGCGCGCCGGAGACGGCGAACTGCCCCTCGAACAGGAACAGCGGCACGGAGTTGACACCGAGGGCACGGGCCTGGGCCAGCTCCTCCCTGACCGCCGCCGCGCCGTCCTCGCCTCCGAGGTCCGCCCGGACCCCCAGCTCGGCGGCCAGCTTGGCGAGGACCTCGCGGGAGCCGACGTCGAGACCGTCGGTGAAGTGGGCGCGGAAGAGGGCGTAGAGGACCTCCTCGCCCTTGCCCTGCTCGCCGGCGAGCCGGATGAGGCGGTGTGCGTCGAAGGTGTTGGCCTGGATCGAGTGATCGAAGTCCAGCGCCAGCCCGTCCTCCGCGGCGACACCGGCCACGTGCCCGAACATCTGCGCGGCCCGCTCGGCCCCGCCGAACTTCGCCGCTGCCCAGGTGAGAGTCAGCTCACCGTTGGACTCGGCATCCGGCGCGAGCTGGAACGGCCGCAACTCCACCTCCACCTCGCCCCCCTTGGCCCGGTATCGCTCGACGGCGCGGGCGAAACGGGTGTGGCCGATGTAGCACCAGGGACAGACGACGTCTGAGTAGATTTCAACCTTCACACCACCTTGCAACCGGCCTGGGAGCCCCCTGATTCCGTATGGAGAAGACGCCGGATCAGGCTAGGGTCCGGACGGCTGGGCGGGCAGCGTGCCCACGCTGCCGAAGACGGCCGAGGAGGTCACCGCCCGCCAGGATCGGGTCCGCGCCGAGGCGGACCGATCGCTGCGCGGTGTCCGCGGATGACGCCCGCCGAGGCAGTCAAGATCCGGCACGAAAGGCAGCGCAGCCCGACAGAACAGCACGCGAAGCCCCTGGCGGGGGATTGCTTTCGATCAGCAACCCATCCGCCAGGGGCCTTACTTCTTCCGGCCGGATACGTCGGCCTGCGATCGGCACCGTCAGGTTGGAACGAGCTCCCTGATCCCTGGTTGCCGGAAGCCCCCATCGGAGTGGATCCAGATCAGCAGAACTCGCTTTGGACACGAGCTCGAAAATCCTTTTCAGGAGTCTTCTTTCCCCCGTAACCTAGAACAAGATCGGTTCCGGCGATATCCTGCGGGACCTCTCGAAGATCCACTCGAGCGCCTATGTTCTGCCCGTCGGCGAAAGTCAGCCCGACACTCAGCAGCTCAGGGAGCGGAGACGAGGTCGAGACTTCGGGCCGCTCGAACTCACTTGACTCTCCAACCGTGATCCTGCCGCCTTGCCTGATGCTCTTGCTGGGCCTGGTCGCCTGCCATAAGGCGTTGGCTGTTTCGTAGTCGGTCACCTGGGCCGACGCAACACGCTCACCAGGACACAGCGGCGCGAAATACTGCAACCTCCCGTCGCGCGCGAGGCCGATGCCGATGGGCCGCGACTCCGGAGCCCCCATCGCCATCACCCCGCAAGCGGAAAGACTGACGACCATGACCCCGAGGGCCGCGATACGACACCCTCTTCTGCCGGCAAGCAACACGGAACCTCCGCTCTCAGAGAGCATCATCCAGCACATCCGCTCAGCAGTCGTACTTTCTACTTCCCTGCGGGGCACTCGCCTCTTGCTCGTATTGGTTGTCGCAGGCATTGAGCGGCTGGTCGATATAATATACGATAAACGCAAACCATAGACCAGTTTTGCTGAAGTACTTATTCCACTGCTTCTTGTGCTCGTGTTCGTGGATAAGGACATCGCGCGATATCTGTTGCGGCTCCTTACCGGTGAGGAAGACGTCGCCTATCGTGATGCCACCGCGAGGATAGTAGTTGGACTCCAGCCCTGAGCAGACCACCAGCCCCGTAGGGGTATCGAAGTTACATTTTCCATGATGAGACTCTGCCCACAGCACCATCGCTTTTTTAAGCTGATACGTAGTCATTTTCTCCGGCAGGGAGACAAGAAACTCGAATAGCGGTCTAGGCACACCGAAGAATTCAGTGACCGCTGCCTGGAGAGTAGCTCCGCCACAGAATGGGCTACCGGTCAGAAGGAGGCAGGTTTTTATCTTGTACTGCTTCCATGTCTTAGCGATCAAGTCCCTACATTCTTTAGTTTGCAGCTTCGTGTGACATCTACGGAGTTCGGGGTCGCTGATCGGATCGGCAGCACCTCCCCCTGCCGCCAAGTGGGCCAAAAATTTATCTAGGCTCTTCTTCTCCTTGCTGTTTTTTGAAGAAGTGATTTTAGTGATGGCTGACCATAGTTTGGCGAGAGCGTCTTCATCGCCACCAAGCGCATCGTAAGCCTTCATCAACATGTCTCGTTCGGCCGCACTGCGATTCCAGAAATCCTTCATGCGCTTCGGAATATTCCGTCCGTTAAGAAGGACGTTGATTCTCCGGGCCTCGTCATCCGAGAACTGCGGCGCCCACGCCCATTCCCCGTAGTTCTTCTCATACCATGCGTTTTCTATGGAGTCGCTTCCGGTGAACACGCACCCGCACGGCTGTGAGGACCACGCGTAGTACGGCTGTCCCGGGATGACCTCCGGCGGAGTCCAGTCCCAGCCCGCATCTCTGTTACGCGGTTCCCAGTTCCAGTCCGCATCCGGGTTCCAGCTCACACCCGCACCGGACGACCCGGAGGTCTGGATGGTGCAGGAGGTGGTGCACAATGCGCTGTGCCCAGTCGGGTCAGCATTGCTGAGCGGGCCGGCGTTGGCGTAGGTGTAGCGGTTGGCCTGCACCGAGGGGCTGGGGTTGAGGGTGGCGGTGTCGCGGGAGGTGAAGGTGCCGGTGCCGGGCTGGTACCAGCGGGAGTGCATGTTGACCTTGCCGGTGTCCGGGTCGGTGTACTCGCCCTGGTAGCCGAGCGCGCGCTGGGTGCCGGAGCGGTGGGTGACCTCGCCGAAGGGATCGTAGGCGGTCGAGTCGACCAGGGCGGTGCCGGAGAAGGTGCCGACCACGTCGCCGTGGAGGTCGGTCATCGCGCCGAGGGCGGGGCCGCCGCCTTCTTGGAGGCTGAGCAGGCCGCCGGACAGGTCGCGACCGTACTTGGCCTGGACGGCGCCGACGGCGTCGGTGACGGCGGTGATGTCGTTGGTCAGGCCGGAGTAGACGAAGCGCTGCTGGTCGGCGCCCTTGGTGCGCGACGTCATCCGGCCGAGTGCGTCGTAGCCGTAGCTGGCGTCTCCGTCGGACACCATCCGGTCGAAGGCGTCGAAGGTGAGGTTGCGGGTGACGCCGTCCTTGACCTCGGTGGCCAGGGTGCCGCGGGGGGTGTAGGTGTAGTCGACGCCGTCGCCGGAGGTCAGCCGGTTGCGTTCGTCGTAGACGAAGGTCTTGCTGCCGGCCTTGGTGCGGTTGCCGGAGTCGTCCCACTCATAGGGGGTGATGGTGCCGCCGGGCGCGGTCCAGGAGGTCAGGCGTCCTGAGCGGTCGTAGCCGTAGGTGTTGGCGCCCGCGCCTGCCGTACCGGTGGTGGTCTTGGAGGTGAGGTTGTCGTCCTTGTCCCAGCCGTAGACGATCTTCGACAGCTCGGTGCCGCCGCTGTTCTTCAGCGTGTGGGAGGCGAGCCGGTCGACGGCGTCGTAGGTGTAGCCCTGGCTGCCCGCCGGGTTGGCCGAGGTCTGGCTGATGAGCCGGCTGGCGTCGTCGTAGCCGTAGGTCCAGGTGCGTCCGGTGACCGGGTCGGTCGCGGTCTTGAGGTTGCCGGCGTTGTCGTAGGTGTAGGTGGCGGTGCCGGCGGTGTCGACGCGCTGGGTGGGGTTGCCGAGGGCGTCGTAGGCGTAGGCGGCGATCTGGTTGGTGGCCTTGGACACCTTGGTCAGCAGGCTGCGGTCGTTGTAGTCCAGGGTGTAGTCGCCGATCGCGGTCACCCGGCCCGCGTCGTCGTAGCTGACGTTGCGCTCGGGGGTGGCGACCGAGGCGCCGGTGCCGGTCTGCTTGGTCATCTGGCCCATGGGGTCGAAGGTGCGGTCGATGCGCACCCCGCCCGGTTGGAGCGTGGCGACGGCGTTGCCGGCCGCGTCGTAGACGGTGGTCCAGGTGCGGTCGGCCGCCGCGGGGTGAGCCGTGGTCGACGGCTCGATGACCGATTCGGCCAGGCCGAGGGTGTTGTAGCCGGTCCAGGTGGCGTTGCCGCGGCCGTCGGTGAGGCGGGTACGGGCGCCGGTGGCGTCGTAGCCGAACGTCGTGGTGATCGACTTGTCGGCGGCGACCGGTTCGATGAGCGAGGTCATCCGGCCCAGAGCGTCGAAGGTCTGCCGGGTGACGTGCCCCTCGGCGGAGGTGGTGCTGGTCGGGTTGCCGGCCAGGTCGTAGCCGAAGCCGAGACTACGGACGACGGCGCCGGTGGCATCGAGGTCCTTGGCGCCGATCTTGCGTCCGGCCAGGTCGTATTCGGCCTGGGTGGCGTTCTTCAGCGGGTCGGTCACCTTGGCCTCGCGGCCCAGGAAGTCGTAGTCGATGGTGGATTTTTTGTTGTTCGGGTCGGTCACGCTGGTGATCTGTCCGGCGACGTTGACCGTGTAGCTGGTGGTCTTGGTGCCTGGCGCGACGCTCGTGATGAGGTTGCCGGCGCTGTCGTAGGTCATCGTGGTGGTGTGGGCGGCGGTGGTGGGCTTGCGCTCGATCTGCGTGGCGGTGATCTTCCGGCCGAGGTCGTCGTAGGTGGCCTCGGCTCGCGCGCCGGTGGGGTCGATCATCGCGAGCTGCTCACCCAGCAGGTCGTATTCGGCCACCCACTGCCCGCCTGGCCCTGAGGGGCCGGGGTCGGTCACCCGGACCGGACGCCCCAAAGCGTCGTATTCGGTCGAGGTGACGAAGTTGCGCTGGTCGGTGACCTTGATCTGACGGCCCGCCGGGTCGTAGCCGAAGCTGACCTTGGGGGTGAGGGCGCTTCCGCCCGGCGGGGTGTAGGCGGAGGAGGTGGCCGAGGTCAGGCGGCCGGCCTTGTCGAAGGCCGAGGTGACGGTCCGTCCTTCGGCGTCCACCGTGTGGGTGGCCAGCCCGGCGGTGTCGTAGCCGTACTTCACCGCGGGCCGCCCGTCGGTGGCGGACCCGTTCTTGTCGATCTTCACCTGCGGGGCCTTGGTCTCCACGAGCCGGCCCGCCGCGTCGTAGCGCATCGTGGTGGTGAAGTCGGCTGCGGTCGCGCCGGAGGCGTTGCCGCGGGGGTCGGTGGTCGCGGTCAGCAGGCCGCGGTCGTCGTAGGTGCTGGTGGAGATCAGGTCGTCGGCGCCGTTCTCCACCGTCTGCCGGGTCACCTGGCCGAGGGTGTTGTAGGCATACAGGGTGGATTCGATGCGGGTGCTGCCCGCGCCGGTGAAGTCCTTCTTGGTGACGTTCCCGGCCGCGTCGTAGGCGTAGGCGGTCTTGCGCTTGAGTGTGGCCGGGTCGAACGTGGTGGAGGTCAGGCGGCCGGCGGCGTCGTAGACGTAGTCGGTAGTGGCCTTCCCCCCGCCGATGACCTGCTTGGTGAGATTGCCGGCCGCGTCGTAGGTGTTGGCCTCCATCACCACGTCGGCCGGAGTGGTCGAGCCGTTCAGTCGCACGTCGTCGGCGGTCGTCTGCGACAGGCGGTTGTCGGTGAAGTAGGCGTAGGAGGTCTTTCGGCCCATCGCGTCGACCTGGGCGGCCAACCGGCCCGCCGGGTCGTAGGAGCGCGACTCCAGCACCACGTCCTTGGCCGCCTGCGGGCTGACCGGGCTGCCCGTCCAGTTCTTCAGCGTCGTGGTGAACGGCTCGCCACGCTTGGTGTAGGCGTAGGTGAGCACCGTACCCATCGGGTCGGTCGTCGAGGCCCGGGCGCCGGTGACGTCCCAGCTCGTGCGGGCTACGCCGCCCTCGGGATCGGTCACCGTCTCCACCCGGCCGAAGGTGTCATAGGTGGAGGTGGTGGTGCGCGCCGGGTCGCCGCCGGTCAGGTCGGCGAGGGTCTCGGTGAGCCTGTTGCCGTCCGCGTCGTAGGTGTAGGTGATCTTGGCGGTGTGGGTGACGTCGGTGACCTCGTTCTTCACCCCGGCACCGGTCTGTGTGAGCATTCGGCCGAGTCCGTCGTAGGTGAACGTGGATGTCACCCCGTCGGGGTTGGCCGTGGAGACCTCGGTGCGGGAGGCGGGCCGGCCCAGTGCGTCGTAGGTGAACGTGACCTTCAGTCCGGATGGGCTGGTCTGTTCGGCCGGGTCACCGGCCGCGCTGTAGCGGTAGGTGGTCTCGTCGCCCTTGGCGTTCTTCTGCGATTTGACCAGGCCCGCGGGAGTGTTCCCGCCGCCGACGGCGGGTTCGGTGCCGTCGGTGTAGGTGAAGGTCACCGACCGGCCGCTGGGGAAGTCCGGGGTAACCGGGCTGGTCACCTTCGCCACGTCACCATGCGCGGTGTACTCCCGCGTTGTCGCGTAGGTGTTGTCGGTGGCGCTGGCCGAGCGTGCGTCCCGGGAGACGGTCACTCGGTCGTTGCGCGGGTCGAACTCGTCGGCGGTGTTGCGGTAGTACGACTGGCGGGTGGTCTGGCAGCTTCCCGCCGTCCGGCAGGTCTTGACCGAAGTGGTGTTGCCGCGGGCGTCGTTGACCTGCTCGACGACGTTGTTGTTCGGGTCGGTGACCTTGGCCAGGAAGCCGCCGGTGTCGTAGTCGTAGCTGGTGATCTTGCCGAGCTGGTCGGTCTGGTTGACCAGGCGGTCACCACGCCAGGCGTCGTGGACGTACTTCAGCGTGTTGTTGTTCGGATCGGTCACGTTGACCGTCGTCAGGCCGCCGGTGGCGGCGTGGACCGGATCACCCAGCTTCCAGGTGCCGCCGTGCTGGTCGGTGTGGGTGGTGACTCGGTCGTTGGCCGGGTTGTAGGTGGTGGACATCCACACCCGCCCGGACGGCAACGTGATCTTGCTCAGTTTGAAGGGCGCCTCGACCCGGGCGTCGTAGTGCGCGCGGACCTGAGCAGCGGACAGGGCGCGGTCGTAGACGGCGAATTCGTCGAGGAGCCCCTTGAACCCGAACTCGACCGGGTCGGGCCTGCCCGCGGGGGAGCCGGGCAGGTTCGAGTCGGCCTTACCGCTGCCGATGACGGTGTCGGACTCCCACATGTACGTCTCCACACCCAGGTTGACCGTGCCCGCGGCGGTGCCGTCGACGTACAGGGTGGTGACGTTGCCGGTGGCGGTGATCACCGCGTGATGCCACTGCCCGTCGTTGACCGCCTGGGCGGAGGTGACGGGAGTGTAGCTCGTCCCTTCACCTGACCCCTGCAGCTGACCGCGTAGCTTGCCGTCGACGCCGACGTACAGGCCAGGCACGTCGCCGGAGGAGAAGATGAGGCCCGAGGCGGTGGTCTTCAACCACGTCTCGATCGACACACTCTTTCCGAGTTCGGGAAACAGGCCCCAGTGGGGGATCCCGGAGGAGGTGCCGCTGCCTTGGAAGTTGGCCGCGGCGTTGGAGGTGCCGCTCAGCGCGCCGGGCTTGCCGGTCTGGAGTCCGGAGGGCAGGTAGGTGTGGCCGGTCAGGCCGGTCTCGTCGGGGAAGTAGGTGTAAGTGCCGCCCTCGCCGCTTTCGGAGCGGACCTCCCCCATCCGCCAGTAGCCTTTGGGGCGGTCATCCAGCACGCTCGCCCGGTAGCGGGAGCCGCTCGCGTAGTCGTAGGTGGTGCAGTTGGGGGCCGCCGTCGGGGAGCAGGCCTGGCTGAGGCGTTGTCCGTCGTAAACGTAGGTCCAGGTGAGGGGCTGTCCGTCGACCGGGTCGGTGGCCACGGCCGTGACATGCGCCCCCGTCCAGGTGAAGGTCAGGGAGCGGCCGCCGGCCGCGGTGACCGTCGTCAGCTTGCCGTCGGTCCCGTAGGTCAGGTTCTGGGCGCGGCCGTGATTGTCGGTCAGCTTGCTCAGCCGGCCCTGGGCGTCGAAGGTGTAGGAGATCGATGATTTGTCCATCAGCCGCCAGCCGCCGCCCGTGACCGCCGCCAGCGTGACGTGCACGCCGGGCGGCGACTGGAAGAGCGTGCTGCCGCGTTTTTCGACGAAGCGGAGCTTACGGCCGTCGGGGTAGGTCAGCAGCAGGGTTTGCAGGGTGCCGCCCTCGGGCTGGATCTTCATGTCGTAGCGGGTCGACCAGCCGGGCCCGAACATCCCGTCGATGCGCCCGTCCAGGCTGTTGTAGGAGCGCGTCACCGCCAGCGGCGGGCCCGCCGTGGCGACCGACGCGTCGGTGACGGTGGTGGTGTAGTTGCCCGCCAACTGGTGGAACTCCTGACCGTTGACGCCGCGCTCGGCGAGGTGGGAACTCACCACGGGCTGGCGGATCGCGGTGGTGAAGGTCAGGTTCTCACGGGTGCCGGTCTCCTGGGTGGTGGTGTCGCGGATCGTCACCTCCCAGACGTAGGTCTTGCCCCACTGCAGTACACCTGCGGGCACGATCCACTCCGACTCGATCCAGTGACGCCATGCGGACAGAGTGCAGGGGCCGGCGGTCCCGGTGGCTTTCCATTCGCAGACCTGGTACTGGTACTCGTAGTAAGGTCCACCGTTTCCGCCGTTGTAGCCGTAGGCGTTCAGCTCCGGGGTGAGGGTGTCCACCTGGGTCTGATCAGCGGGGTAGTAGTCGGAAATCCACATGCCCATCAAAGACAGGCGGTTACGTGCTTCCGGCAGGAGCACACTCGACTCCGGCTTGCCCGGCGACGACTGCGTGAACTTCTCCTTGACCGGCTGGAAGTCCCTGACGTCGAGCGGCAACCCACCTTTGGAGCGCCTCAGTTTATCCGCTGAGGGCCCAGGGTTTTCCTTCTTGTCTTGGGCGGCGGCATCACCGGGCTGAGTGGCCTCCGTGTCCACCAGCGACGGCAAACCCTCTGCCGAGCCGGTCAATTGCTTCGGCGAATCAGGACTGCCTTGAATCGAGGTAACTGCCTGCACCGCAGCAGTCACCGGGATCGCCTGGAACAACAACAGGCCAGGCGTCAGCGCCGTAGTAAGTGCCACCGTCATCCAGGCCTTCCGGCCTGCCGGACGCGACCATGACAGATTCCGGCGCATACGCCGTCACCCTCCGAACAAGTCAGCGCGAGAACGGGTGCCTCGCGTTACCCCAGCGCGCCAAAAACCCAGCGAGGACGCCGGTTCGACGGTTCGGAGTGCAGCAGATAAGCAAACGATCAGAAATTACACATAGATCATCCGATCCCGCAAGATATACATAAGGAACAAATAAATACACATACGCCAGGTTTGAGAAAATGACTTGCCGAATCAGTGCGCGACGGGCGACTTCAGGTGACCGAATAACAGGGACAGGAAATCGACGCAGAGAAGCGCACGGTGACCGGTCATACGACTCTCCGTAATTGGATGTCTGACAGTGCGGCTCTCAGGCCCAGGTCACGCACGGTAGAGCGAGGTGGCGTCGGCGGTGAATCGGGCCGGCAGCAAGGAGGGCCCGAAAGCCTCTCGTTCCCTGCGGGCCGATCGGCCCGAGGCCGCCGAAGGCGTCGTTCTGCCAGCAGCGGGGCTGCGAGAAGTTCATGGCCGGATCAGGACAGCGAGAATTCCGCAGCCGGATGGGGACGGTGTCGGCACCGCTGGGAGCAGGGCGGCCGGGCGGCGAGGGGGACGACCACACGTGTTCACCGGGTGCGGCGATCCGTGCCCTGCGGCCATGAGACCGGCTGGAACGATCACCACAGATCCGGCACAGGACCCGGCACAGGGCCATGGTCCGCGCCGGAGCGGCGACAGACGATACAGGTCCCGGGACCGGCGTCAGGGGGCGGCGGCGATCTCCTTCAGGCGGGCGGCGAGGCTGTCGGGGGCGCCGTCGGCCAGGGCGGCGACGGCGCGCCACCAGGCGAACCACTCGCCGCTGCGCCACATCCAGTCGACGCGCTCGATCGCGGCGATGACGTCGCCCCTGACCCGCCACGGCTCACCGGCCTGCCCGGTGGAGGCGCCGTGGCGCAGGGCCCAGCCGCGCAGGATCCCGGCGGCCTCGGCGTCCACCGGCTGCGCGTAGGGGTCGGGGTGCTCGTCCAGCCGGTGCGGGCCGAGACCGGCCGCCACGCCCCAGCTCCACTGGGCCTCGGCCGGGCGGGAGTAGCGCAGCGAGTCGAAGTCCAGGTTGGAGCCGAGATCGCCGTCCGGGCGGCGGATCACCACCGCGTCGAGCCGGCCCCCCGCGTCGAAGGAGACCACGATCCGCCGGCCGGGAACGGCGTCCTCGGGGAGTTCGACCCGGTCCTCCGCCTGCCAGGAGTTCAGGTCGGTCACCCCGACCGGCCGGCCCCAGGCCTCGTCCGCGACGTCGTCGGCGATCCAGGCAGCGAGCATCTCCAGCACGGTCAGGTCGGTCCACGGGTCGACGGCGGTCGCGCTGCGGAGCACCTCGTCCGGGGCGGGAAGCTTGCCGCCGCGCTCCCGCCGCCACCACTCCTCGCCCAGGTCCCGGGTGCCGACCAGCAGTCCGGCCAGTGCCGCGAGCTCGGTGGACCTGCGGGTCAGCGGGGCGCCTCGGGCGAGTTCGGCGCAGCGTGCGACGCGGTCGGCGCCGAACGCGGCCCCCGCCTCGCGGAGCAGGACACCCGCGTCGGGTCGCTCCTCCCCCAGCAGGTCACGGATCAGTCGTCTGGCCTCGGTTCGGGCGTCCTCCGCACGTTCCTCGCGCATACGGGCCACGTTACGCCGGACGATCGTCACGCGCGAGGGTCGCGGGGCGGGATGGCCGTGCCGTCGTCGTCCGGCGTCCGCGCCCGGTAGGCCGCCCGTCCCACCATGTAGGCGGCCACCGTCGCCGTGATCACCTGGAAGAGGCCGACCAGCAGCAACGTCCCGGCCATCGTCCAGGTGGGGGCGCGCAACCACATGGCCAGCAGGATCAGGTGCAGGCCGAGGACCTGCGGCTTGGTCGCCGGGTGCATGCGCGACAGGGTGTCGGGGAACCGGTACATCCCCACCCCCGCCGCGAACGCGAGCGCGGCGCCCAGCAGCAGGCACGCCGCGGCGGCCACCTCCAGCGCGGTCAACGCGCCCTGCCCGAGAAGAACCTCGCCAGCGAGACCGATCCGACGAACCCGACCATGGCCAGCACCAGCAGTACCGGCAGCGCGGAGTATTCGTCGAGCACCGCGGCCCCCGCCCCGATCCCGCACATGATCACGGCGGTGAGCACGTCCAGCGCGACCGCCCGGTCCAGCATGGAGGGGCCGCGCACCAGCCGGTGGAGCGTCAGCGCCGCCGCGCAGCCGAGCAGCGCCAGCGCCACCAGATACACCGTTGTCACCGCAGTTCCTCCTGGTCGGCGCGGGTGCCGAAGGCCGCCACGATGCGGCTCTCCAGCCGGGTCACGTCATCCTGGACGATCTCCTGGACGTCGCCCGTGATGCCGAGCACGTGCAGCACCAGCTCCCGCTCCCCGCCGTGCACCTCAAGGACCAGGCTGCCCGGCAGCGCCGACAGCGCCACCGTGACCAGTACGGCCATGACCTCCGACGACGAGCGCAGCCGTACCTCGACGACGTGGACCGGCGGCAGCGAGCCCAGGCGCAGCGCCCAGAACGCGACGCGGAAGCTGGAGACCACCAGGTCCCACGCGAAGCGGACCAGGAAGACGAGCGCCGCGAACGGATGGACGCGGAGGCCGGTCTCCACCACCGGCAGGGGCAGCAGCCAGACCACGACCAGCCCGCCCAGCAGGCCGCCGAGCACGTTTCCCACGCTGAGGTCGCCCCAGAGCAGCAACCAGACCACCGTGAGCCAGGCCACCTGCGACAGCGGGACGGGCCTGCCCAGCAGCCGGGGGACGCGGCTCGGGCCGCTCCGCCCGCTCACCGCCCGCCCCCGAGCACCGCGGAGATGTACGGCTCGCGGGCCATCAGCTCGCCGGCGGTCCGTTCCGTGAGGGCGGACAGCGGGCCGGCCAGCACGGTGAACGACAGGGCCAGCGCCACCAGGGCCATCGCTGAGCCGAGCATCGGGAGCGGGATGGTCGAGCTGGTGACGATCGCGCGGCCGGTGATCCCCTCGGTGCCGGTCGCCCTGATGACGGGGGTCTCCTCCCCCTCCAGCACGGTCCCCACCTTCTTGATCATGCCCGGGGGCGGTGTCCGCCAGAACGCCGTGTTCCACGTGGTGGCCATGGCGTACAGGGTGAGCAGGCTCGTCACCAGGCTCCCCGCCACCAGGGTGATCGCCATGGGGCTGCCGTCGGCCACCCCCGCCTGGATCAGCGCCAGCTTGCCGAGGAAGCCGGACATCGGCGGGATGCCCGCCAGGTTCATCGCGGGGACGAAGAAGAGCACCGCGATCAGGGGCGCCAGCCGCATCAGGCCTCCCAGCCGGTCCAGCGAGGTCGTGCCGGTACGGCGCTCGATCAGCCCGGTCACCAGGAAGAGGCTGGTCTGCACGGTGATGTGGTGGACGACGTAGAACACCGCGCCCGCCATGCCCAGGACGGAGGAGAGCGCGACCCCGAACACCATGTAGCCGATATGGCTGACCAGGGTGAAGGAGAGCATCCGCTTGATGTCGGTCTGGGCCACCGCGCCGAGCACCCCGACCAGCATGGTCAGCAGGGCCACCCACATCAGCAGGCCGCTCACCGGGCCGCCGGGGAACAGCAGCGCCTCCAGCCGGATGATCGAGTAGATGCCGACCTTGGTGAGCAGCCCGGCGAAGAGCGCTGTCGCCGGAGCGGGCGCGGTCGGATAGGAGTCGGGCAGCCACGCCGACATCGGGAAGATCGCGGCCTTGACCACGAAGACCAGCAGCAGCAACAGCTCCACCAGCAGCTTGACGTGCTCGGGCAGCACGGAGAACCGCTCGGCGAGCTGGGCGGTCGACACGGTGCCGGTCGCGCCGTAGGCCACCGCGATCCCGACCAGGAACAGCATCGACGACGCCAGCCCTATCACCACGTAGGTGGCGCCCGCCCGGATGCGGGACTCGGTCCCGCCGAAGGTGAGCAGCACGTAGGACCCGCTGAGCAGCATCTCGAACGCGACGAAGAGGTTGAACAGGTCGCCGGCGAGGAAGGCGTCCGACACCCCGGCGACCATGATGAGGTAGGCCGGGTGGAAGATCGACAGAGGGGCGGTGCGCTCCTGGTCGGCGTAGGCCTGCGAGATGGAGTAGACCATCACGCACAGCGTCACCGCCGAGGAGACCACCAGCATCAGCGTGGAGAGCCGGTCGGCGACCAGGGCGATCCCGATCGGCGCGTCCCACCCTCCGGCGTAGGTCACCAGCGGCCCGCCGGTGTCGGCCACCACCAGCAGGACGGATGAGACCACCAGCACGATCGTGAGGGTGACCACGCTGATGAGCGACTGGAGCCTGCGCAGCCGCCCGCCGATGGCCAGCTTGAGCCCGGCGGCCAGCAGCGGCAGCACCACCGGCACCGGGATCAGCGCCTCCACCGGCCCTCCCCGCCCGCACCCGGTACGGCACGCGCCCCCGGCACGGCAGGGAAC
>NZ_NGFP01000127.1 GCF_002149035.1 Streptosporangium minutum | reverse complement strand
GCGCCCGCCCGCCCCGATGACGTCCCGATCGGCCTGGCCGCCGCCCGGCGCGCCCTGCGGATCACCCGCCGCTCCGCGTCGGCGGTGCTCCCGCTGCCCGCCCCGCCCCACGTGGTCGAGCTCGCCCCGGAGATGAACCTCGCCATCGAGAAGGACACCCCCTGGGGCGTCGGCGAGCCGCTCGGCAAGCTCCTGCCCGGCACCACGGTGACCCGTCTGAACGCCTCGACCGCCACCGGCGGTGCCGTCGAGTCCGTGCTCGCCTCCGCGGTGGACCGCCCCCTGGTCGCCGTCGTCCGCGACGCCCACCGCCACCCCTGGCAGACGGACGCCCTGAACCACCTCCTGGCCGCCCGGCCGGACACCGTCGTGGTCGAGATGGGCCTGCCCGGCCGCTCCGACCTCGGCGCCGTCCACATCGCCACCCACGGGTCGGCCAAGGTCTGCGGTCAGGCCGCCGCCGAGGTCCTCGCCGGGGATCTCCGGCTCTGACATCCGTACGGCCCGCGCCGGCCGGCCGCGCGGCCGCCAGCGGGATCGGACCCGTGGCCGGGTCCTGGGCGACGAGCTAAGGGGCCGGCCACCCGTAGCGCCTGCCGGCGCAGGAAGCTTCAAAGGGCCGGCTACCCGTAGCGCCTGCCGGCGCAGGAAGGCGGCGAGCTTCTCGACGTCGTCGCTCACGCCCGCGGTCGCCGGCTGCCGGCGGTGAGCGGCCGCCAGGGCCGCATGCCCGGCCCGCATCCGCCCTGCACAGGTGGTGCCGGACGGTCATTCCTCGTCAGGCCTCGCAGCCGCTCTCGGTCTCGGCGTCGCAGACGTCGAATCCGCCGACGCCGTTGGCGACGTCGAGGCCGCCGTTGCCGATCAGGGTGTCGTCCTCGGAGCCGCCGTTGAGGCCGTCCCGGCCCGAGCCGCCGTTCAGGGTGTCCAGGCCCGCGCCACCGAGGATCGACGACTGCAGCGACGTGGAGTTGGTGACGGTGTCGTTGCCTCCGAGCAGCGACGCGTCGATGAACTGGATTCCGCTCCCGGTCCCCACGCACTGGGCCACGTTGGCGCCGGACTGCGTACAGCCGGCTCCCGCGCTCACCCCGGACGTGGAGTCAACGGTGATCTTTCCCTGGAACACCCCGATGTTGACCGTCTCGCCGCTGGAGGTGCCGACGATGAACAGCGTGCGCCCGCTGACGTGCACGGACGTACTGGTCGCCGCCTGCGCGGGAATCGTGAGGGCGGCGGCGGCCATGGGGCCGGCCGAGATGATCGCCAGGGTGGCGACAACGCGGTGTACGAACGACATTTGGAATTCCCCGTCTGATGGTCGAATCGTTGACGGGACAAATGAAACCGGTAGTCTCACCCTCCGTCTGCGTCTTCTTACCGGTTGAGTTCGCCCGCTTAGAAGTCCGTCCACCGCCATCCTGATGGGCGGCCAGCCAGGTCCGGGCTGACGACTCTGATCCTGGCGGAGGTCGCGGTGGGCCCGCGGGCCGAGGCGCCCTTGGCCCGCATGATCCTGATTTCCCTGCTCAGCGACGTCGACCACGTGATCGATCTCGAAAGGGCTCTGGTGATACGGGTCGCCGACCCGACGCTGAGTCAGGCCGAGAGACGACTCCTCGACGAGGCCGTGGCGCTGGTGAGATCCCTGCCCTTCCTGCCGCTGGGATCATTGGCCCATGCCGCATACGGATCTTGTCGCGCATTACCGGCATCTACTCGATGTCGCCCAGTGGCTGGATTACACGCTGTCCTGGACTGTCATCCAGCCGCTCGCTGAGCCGATGGACGTCACCGACATAGCCGAGTCGGTCGCGGGGTCCGGCTACGAGATCCAGGAGACGGATGTGGAGGGCGAGGGCCTTTTCATCGACGAGTCCGGCCCGTCGATCATGCTTCTTGACCTTGAAGGTGGCTTTCGCTCACCGCATGAACTGGAACGGCTGAGCATCGGCGCTCGCGTGTGGGATCTGTTCTGGGGCGTCAACGGGCACTCCAGTCTCGTCTACGCGGCCGACGGGCACATTCGTCTCACCATGCCCGACCTGGACCCGCAGGAGGCCTACGGTCCCGATCCGCAGGCGTTGAATCACCTTCTGCGTCTGCTGCCAGAGCCGTTCACCCGGTTATCGAACGCGAGCGCCATGGCTCTCGTCCAGATGGACAGCGGGGCTCACCTGGACCTGGAGTGGTTGGACGACCAGCAACGCAAGGTGATCGTCAGCGCGGACACGTAAGCCACTACCTGCACATTGCATGCCAGTTTGACGCCTTGGGCAGATCGGATGTCTGCGCGCCGCGAACTACACCGCCGCCAACCCGTACCTGATCGCCCAACAGGTCGGCATCGGCTTCGCCCAGGCGTTGGGCGGCGGGTTGGTCGCCGCGATCGACGGCATGAGATTCGTGAGGCTCTCCTGTGCGAGACGAAGACGTCGCGCGCCTCAGTCCTTTCATGAGAAAACACGTCAACGTCCACGGGAAATACTCGTTCACGCCCGTAGGCCCCGCCGGCCCCGGCAAAGGCGCCACCGCCACCCGGCGACTCCGCGACCCCGACGCCCGGGCCGAAGATGACGAAGACGACGAAGACTTCGACGAGGACGACTCCCGGTAGAGAGCCATGCCCCGGTGGCGCCCTTCTCCCGAACGCGCCCTGAGCTCCCGAAGCAGGCCGGTCGAGCGTTCGTCCGGGAGGCGCCGGGACTACCGGGGCCCCCTGCGATCCCGGTCGCAGACGGGGCGCGAGAGGTCATACCGGGGTCGCATACAACTCTCGACATTGGGCCGATGTCCGGCTGAGGTCATTCCGCCACGGTGATCACATGAATGTGACCGTATTCGGCCTGTCCCTCGCAGAGCTCCTGGCCTTGGCGGCCGCCGTCGTGCTGGTGCTGGCCCGCTGGCTGCCGCCCGAGGCGCGCCGACCTTTGACGCTGGCCGGCGCGGCGGCCCTCGCGGTGTCCGCGATTGCGCTGGCCGTGCTCGGGATCCGCTGGCAGCTCCTACCGGTCCTCGCAGGCGGGGCCGTCGCGCTGGCGTTCGCTGCTCCCTCCCTGCTGAGGTGGCGTGCCGGGCGGCCCGCGTGGCGGGCTCGATGGTGGCTGGCCCTGCCGGGATCGGCGGCATGCCTGGCCTTGATCCTCGCTGGCGCGGCGGCGGCGTGGGCACTGCCCCTGCCCGTGTTCCCCAAGCCATCGGGCGCCTACGCCGTTGGCACCACCGTCGTGCAGTGGACCGACCCTGATCGCGCGGAAATCGCCACGTCCCGGACCGATGACAAGCGGACGGTCGTCGTCCAGCTCTGGTATCCCGCGCAGGGCGGTCCCCGGGCCGCCCAGCGGGCGTGGTACCTCGGCCGCACGGCGAAAGAAGCACAGCTCGTCGCCCGCAGCGAGGCCGACTACCTCGGCCTCCCGCGCTTCATTCTCGACGAGCCGTCACGCGCCCGCACGCGCTCGGTGCCCGATGCCCCGGTGGCCGGCGGAGGCGGCCGGTTCCCCGTGGTGCTGTTCTCACCCGGACTCGGAGGAGTGCGCACCCAGAACACCGCCTGGGCCGAGGAACTGGCCAGCCGCGGGTACGTCGTGGCGGCCCTCGACCACCCATACGATTCCGCCGTTGTCACCCTCACCGACGGCCGGACGATCCGTACCCAGGTCGCGGCCACCGGCGACCAAGCGGAGGACGACAGGCGCGCGGCTGGGTGGACAGCGGTCAGGGCCGCCGACCTCAGCTTCGTACTCACCCAGCTCGGCCGCCTGGACCGTGGAGAGATCCCGGGCCTCCTGATCGGGCGGCTCGACACCCGCCGCGCCGCAGCGACCGGCCACTCCCTCGGGGGCGCCGCCGCCCTGCAGGCCGCTCGCCAGGACCCCCGGTTCGCAGCCGTCATCGACCTGGACGGCTTCCCCCGCGACCCCGCGACGCGACCGTTCCACCAGCCCGTGCTCGCGCTGACCCACGACGTCAAACCGGGCGAGGAGCCGGACTACATCCCGCGCCTCACGCGGGTGCTCCAGCTCAGTACGGCGACGGGCTACCGGCTCACCGTCCCCGGCGCGGCGCACCTCACCTTCACCGACGCCCCGCTCTTCATGCCGCCCCTGCCCGCGCTCATCGGCTCCCTCGGCCGGACTGCCGGGCCGCGCATCACCGCGGCGGCCACCGTCGCCTTCCTGGACGCCACACTCCGAGGCGAATCCGGCGGCCTGACCGCAGCCCTGTCCAGGTACGGCCACCTGACCGTCCTGTAGGAGAGGGGCTGTCCGGACGCGGATATGACCCCCAGCCGCAGCAGAAGTGCGCAATCGGGGGCCCACTCAGGGCTCAGGTCCTTCGGGAGACGTCGGGAGACTTCGGGAGACTTCGGGAGATGAGTGGCCCAAAGGAGGGTCAGGGCGTCTGCTGGAGCGCCCCGCGCGCCTTGCTCGTCACCCATGCTGCCCCCGAACCGGCCTGGCGTGCGTTCTGGTTCCGTTGCAGGCCCCCACACCGGCGGTGCGAGCGCGGCTCCGCGCCGTCTCAAAAATGGACATACTTCGTAAAGGCACTACCCGGCCCGATCATGGACGCGGCAGGCGGTCCAGTACGGCATGCGCCTCGGACATGATCCGGCCGATCAGCTCCGCGCAGCTCGGCAGGTCGTCGATCAGCCCGACGACCTGTCCCGAGGCCATGACGCCGAGGTCCGCGCGCCCGTCCACCATGGCGGCGCGCAGCAGCATCGGGGTGTTGGCGGCCTGCAGGACCTGGGCCCAGGTCAGGTCGCGGCCGTGTCTCATCCGGCGGCCCTCGCGCACCATCCCGGCCCAGGACATGCCCGACAGCCGCCTGAACCGGGCTCCGTTGGCGACCGCGCGGAGCAGACGCAGGCGGGAGCGTTCGAGGGAGTCGACGAAGGGGGTGCGCAGGACGCGGTGCGGGACGCCGTCCACCCGGGTGGTGACCACGGTGTCGGACATGCCGAGGTAGACCTCCTTCACCTGGTCGCCGACCGTGGAGTCGGAGGTCAGCAGGAAGCGGGTGCCCATCGCGATCCCGCAGGCGCCGTACGACAGGGCCGCGACCAGCCCGCGCCCGTCGAAGAAGCCGCCCGCCGCGATCACCGGGATGTCCACCGCGTCCACGACCTGGGGGAGCAGCACCGTGGTCGGGACCGCCCCGGTGTGCCCGCCGCCCTCGCCGCCCTGCACGATCACCGCGTCCACGCCCCAGGCGGCGACCTTCTCGGCGTGCCTGCGCGCGCCGACCGAGGGGATCGTCACCACCCCGGCGTCCTTCAACCGGGCGATGAGCTCCTGTTTGGGAGCCAGTGCGAACGACGCGACCCGGACCCCCTCACGGATCATGACGTCGATCCGCTCGCGGGCGTCGTCGGCGTCGGAGCGGATGTTCACCCCGAAGGGGGCGTCCGTCCGCTCCTTGACCGCGCGGATCGCGCCCGTCATCTGCTCGACCGTCATCGTGGCCGCCGCGATGACCCCCAGGCCGCCCGCGCCGGAGGTGGCCGCGGCCAGCCGCGCCCCGGCCACGTATCCCATCCCGGTCTGCACGACGGGATACCTGCAGCCGACCAGCTCGGTCAGCCGGGTGGCCAGGGTGGGTGGCGAGACGCCGGACGGGTCCGAGGCGCCGGCGGAGGCGGGATCGGCGGCGGAGGCGGCCGGTCCCGGGCCGGAGGTCATGCCGGGGTCTCGCGGCCGCGCGAGGGGCCGGGAGCCTGGCGGCCCTGCGAGGAGGCGGGGGCCCCGGGGGCAGGTGAGCCGGGGTCGGGGACCTCGCGCTCGCGCAGGGAGCCGGGGTCGAGGACCTCGCGGAGGACACGGAGCTCCTCGGCGGTCGGCATACGGGTCCGGGGCACCGGGTCCGGCACGGCGAGCGGGAAGCCGGTTCTGTCCACGACCTCCTCCACGGTGACCCCCGGATGGACCGAGGCCAGGCGCATCGAGTGGTCGGGGCTGTCGAAGTCCAGAACCGCCAGGTCGGTGACCACCCGGCGCAGGTCGTGGTGGCGGTAGGCGCTCGGTCCCGCCTCGGCCGCGCGGTCGTGGCCGACGCCGCTGACCATGTCCACCTTCGGGACGAACACGCGGGGCGAGTGCCGGGGGATCCAGTAGCTGGTCGGGTCGCACACGGTGTTGCCCGGGGCGCCCCGCACACCGAGGAGCTGGGAGCGGGGCCGGGCCCAGTCGCCGATGCAGGAGATGTTGCTGTTGCCGTACCGGTCGATCTGGCTGGCCCCCAGCATGACGTGCCGCCTGCCGTTGAGCACCAGCCACAGATGGTCCCGGAACGGCAGCCAGCCCTCGACCACCTGGGGCGTCTCGCCCAGCGGCGGTACGTCCCCGGTCAGCAGGCATGTCCCGTCGTGGGTGATCAGGTCGGGCTCGAACGTGAGCCGGGCCAGCCGGGCGGCCAGCACGGTGATCGCGCCGCCGATGCCCGCGGCGAGGATCTCCCCGTCCCCCCGGAACGCCTCCGCGCATGCGACGACGCACACCTCGGCGCGCGTGGCGGTGATCGTCGTCACAGGTCCCTCCTGAGATCCGATGTCGTGTGCGCGGCGCCGGACGCGGCGCCGGAGCGCCGCGGCGGCCGTGGCCCGGCGCTCACGCGCTCTCCCGCGACAGCCGTACGGCCTCCTGGTAGGCGGCCTCGTCGCCGGACAGGTAGCGCTCCCGGAACGCCTTCCACGCCTCCGGATCGGAGGCCGCGGCCACGTAGGCCCGCTGGAAGGCCTCGTCGCGGTCGTAGTCGGGCTCGCAGCTGGAGAAGTGGGCGCCGCCGGGCGTCTCCACCACGCCGGTCACCATGGACCTGCTGATCAGCAGCGACTGGACCGGCCCCTCCTTCAGCAGGTCGGCGGTGTCCACCAGGCGCTCGCAGGAGACGTAGCAGCGCTCGGCCGCCTTGGCGTAGAGGTCGTCGAAGTAGGGGTCGGGGCCGAGGTACTGGGCGTTGCCGCGATGGTCGGCCCGGTTCAGGTGGACGAGGGCGACGTCCATGGTCAGCGCGGGGACCGCGATCAGCTCCTCGCCGTCGGGGTAGGGCGAGCGGACGGTCCGCAGGCCGGGGTTGACCCGCGTCACGTCCGAGCCGAGTCCGGCGCGGGTCGGCAGGAACGGCAGCCGGTGCGCGGCCGCGAGCAGGCCGAACATGAACATGCCCTCGTCGTACTCGGTGAAGTCCACGGCGGCGCTCTGCCGGGCGATCCGGAAGTGCGGTTCGAGGGGGATCGAGTCGAGCGTGACGAACGGCGCGATCACCCTGCGGACCTTGCCGTGGGCGCACAGCAGCCCGACGTCCGCGCCGCCGTAGGAGACGATCGTCAGGTCGTCGAGCGGGGACCGGCAGATCGCCCTGACCAGGGCCATCGGCTTGCGCCGCGAGCCCCAGCCGCCGATCCCGACCGTCATGCCGCTCCGCAGTGACCCGACGACCTCCTCGACCGTCATCACCTTGCCGGTCATCGCCCCTCCTCGTCCGGTGTGCCGTCCGTCCCGGAGACGAACGCCTCGCGGTGCCTGTCGCCGGCGCCCATCAGGTTGAGCTCGAAGGTGAAGCCCTGCTCGAACCGGTAGCTGCGCCTGACGTCGATCGGGTCGATGCCGTTCAATGATTCCTTGGCCCGGCGGATGACGTAGGGGTCCTTGCCGGCGATCGCGGAGGCGACCTCGAAGGCGGCGTCGCGCAGCTTGTCGCGGGGGACGACCTCCAGCACCGAGCCGAAGGCGTGCAGCTCGGCGGCGGTGACGTTGCGGCAGGTGTAGACCATGGCGCGCATCAGGTGCTGGGGGACCAGCCGGGCCAGATGGGTGGCCGCGCCCAGCGCGCCGCGGTCCACCTCCGGCAGGCCGAAGTAGGCGTCCTCGCTGGCCACGACGATGTCGGCGTTGCCCGCCAGGCCGACGCCGCCCCCCAGGCAGAACCCGTGCACGGCGGCGATCACGGGGACCTCGCACTCGTACACCGCCGCGAACGCCGCGAAGCACCCCCGGTTGGCCCCGACCAGCGCGGCGTGCCCGGGGGTGGCCTGCATCTCCTTGACGTCCACCCCGGCGTTGAATCCCCGGCCCTCCGCGCGCAGCACCACGGCGCGGGTGCCGGGGTCGTGCCCGGCCTCCCGCACGGCACGTGCCAGCTCGAACCAGCCCGAGACGGTCAACGCGTTGACCGGGGGCACCTCCACGACCACCTCGGCGACCGGTCCGCCGCCGTGCAGAGTGATTCCCATCGCGCCTCACTGTTGGCACCTAACGCTTGCTTGGTACGGTAGCACGCGACGGGCCGGGCGGAAGATGGTGAGGCGTCATGCGGATCTCCTACGACTACGCCGGGTCGGTCGTGCTGGTGACCGGCGGGACCAAGGGGCTGGGCGCCGGGATCGCCGGGGCCTTCCTGGCCGCCGGGGCCCAGGTGGTCGTGTGCGCGCGCAAGGAGTCGCGGGCGCTGCCCGAGGGCGCCCGGTTCGTCGCCGCCGACGTGCGGGACCCGGCGGAGGTGGACCGGCTGATCGGGGAGATCGAGGAGCGGCACGGGCGGCTCGACACGGTGGTCAACAACGCGGGCGGCTCGCCGTACGCGCCGCTGGCCGGGACCTCGCCGCGGCTGCACGCCCGGATCGTCGAACTCAACCTGACCGCCCCGATGCTGGTCGCCCAGCGCGCCCACCCGCTCCTGGCCGCGGCCGGCGGCTCGGTCGTCATGATCGGCAGTTCGAGCGGCGCGCGCCCCTCGCCCGGCACCTCCGCCTACGGCGCCGCCAAGGCCGGCCTGCACCATCTGGCCGCCTGCCTGGCCGCCGAGTGGGCGCCGCGCGTCCGCGTCAACACGGTGGTCGTCGGCCTCGCCGAGACCGAGAACGCGACCGGCCACTACGGCGGGCCCGAGGGCGTCAGGCGGATGGGCGCCACCATCCCCGCCGGCCGGATGGCCCTGCCCGGGGACGTGGCCGGGGCGTGCCTGTGGCTGGCCGCCCCCGGTTACGTGACCGGGGCCGAGATCCTCCTGCACGGCGGCGGCGAGATCCCCGCCTGGCGGGAGATCGCATCTGGACACGGTGGATGAACTCCCGGAAAACTCTGCATGATCACGGCGAAAGGGACCTGCTTGACTCCCTCCCCGGGGCTGAAGCCCGGGGTCTCCACACCCAAGGAGATTTGATGAGCGGTATCTGCGACGGACGTGTAGTGATCGTGACCGGGGCCGGGCGCGGCATCGGGCGGGAACACGCCCTGGAGTTCGCCAGGCAGGGGGCGAAGGTCGTGGTCAACGACCTCGGCACCGGACCCGGGGGAGACGGCCGGTCCGGCGGGCCCGCGCTGGAGGTGGTCGAGGAGATCCGCGACCTGGGAGGCCGGGCGGTGGCCAACAGCGACGACGTCGCCGACTGGGAGGGCGCGGAGCGGCTGGTCAAGGTGGCGCTGAGCGCCTACGGGCGGCTGGACGTGCTGGTGAACAACGCCGGGTTCCTCCGTGACCGGATGCTCGTCTCGATGACCGAGCAGGAGTGGGACGAGGTGATCCGGGTCCACCTCAAGGGCCACTTCCTGCCGCTGCGGCACGCCGGGGCGCACTGGCGGGAGCGGGCGAAGGCGGACGGCCCCGTGGACGCCCGCGTGATCAACACCTCCTCCGGGGCCGGGCTCCTCGGCAGCGTCGGACAGGGCAACTACGCCGCGGCCAAGGCGGGCATCGCGGCCCTCACCCAGGTGGCCGCCGCCGAGCTCGGACGCTACGGCGTCACGGTGAACGCGATCGCCCCGGCCGCGCGGACCCGGATGACCGAGGAGGTCTTCGCCGCGACGATGGCCAGGCCCGAGGGCGGGTTCGACGCCATGGACCCGGCCAACGTGGCGCCGCTGGTGGCCTGGCTCGGCTCGGCCGCCTCCGCCCACGTCACGGGGCGGGTGTTCGAGGTCGAGGGAGGGATGATCTCGCTCGCCGACGGCTGGAGGCACGGCCCCCGTGCGGACAGGGGCGCCCGCTGGGAGGCCGCCGAGATCGGCGAGGCGGTCGCGAAACTCCTGAGCGAGGCGGCCGAGCCGGAGCCCGTCTACGGCGCCTCATCACCATGACCCGGCCCCCTGTGCCTCGATGACGTCCGGGCAGGCGGAACCCCCACCGGCCGCCCGGACAAGGGCGACGGCCCCTCTCCAGCCATCAGGGGCGCGTGTCGAAGTCTCCTGCCTTCACCCGGCCGAGGAAGGCGGCCCAGTCCGCCGAGGAGAAGACGAGCTTGGGCCCGCCGGGGTCTTTGGAATCCCGGACGGCTACGACATCGTCCATATCCGCGACTTCCACGCAGTCCCCGTTGCCTCCGCTGCGCGAGCTCTTCCGCCACACGGCGTTCGTCAGGTCTACCGGGTCGGACATCGCGGTTCCCTTCCAATGGACACTCACGACAGAATCTTCGACGCGTCCATCAGCATAGCTGTGGTGTCCGCCGGGCTGAGGGCCGCTGCTCGGAGGTAATCGAACACCGTCACGTACCGTCGAACATCTGCGGCATCCTCCAGATACAAGCCGCTGGACATGTTCTCCAGGTAGATGACGTCCAGGTCGCTCGGGGCCGGAAATCCCACGATGGTGAACGATCCCGTCATCGCCGGATGCGCCCCGGCTCGGTAGGGGAGTATCTGAATCATGACGTTAGGGCGCCGGTTGGCTTCGGCGAGATGGTGGAACTGGTCGGCTGTGATCTGAGCTGTTCCCACGTGCTGATGCACCACCCCTTCGCCAAGAATGACGGACAGTTCCAACGGATCTTGACCTGTGAGTCGTTTCTGACGCTCCATCCGTACGGAGGCTCTGCGTTCGACGTCTTCCGGAGTGTCTCCGGGACGTGAGGCCGCAATCACCGATCGTGCGTACTCTGCGGTCTGCAGCAGTCCGGGAACCAGTGTCTGCTGGTAGGTCCTTGTGGATGCGGCTTCGGCTTCCAGCCCGATGAGCGTCGCGTACTCGCCTGGCAGCACGTCTCCGTAGTTCTGCCACCATCCCCGCTGCCGTGCCTCCTTGGCCAGAGCCAGCAGCGGTTCCCGACCGGTTTCGGCAACGCCGTACATGTCCAGGAACGCGCGGAGGTCTCTCGGCCGGATGCCCCTGCGGCCGGTCTCCATCCGGCTGATGGAGGCCGCCGTGAGATCCATGCGCTCGGCGACTTCCTGCATGGACAGCCCGTGCTCGATGCGCAGCCGTCGCAGCTCCGAAGCCAATCGGCGTCTACGCACGGTGGGGCTCGTGTCGGCGGCCATGGCCGTACCTTCTTTCGGCTCTCGGGTTTGGAAACTGCCGATGGAAACTTCCTGAGGTAACTACCAAAGAGATGCGGCCTGCGGTAGCTTCCACGCAGTGTAGCCGAATGATTACGGAGGGGGAGTGGTGATACCAACGCCGATACAAAAGCACGACTCGCGAGAAGCGCGGTTCATCCACCTGGTGCGGCTCGGCTGGGATCTGCGAGGTCTCGGGGTCCGTACCTCGCTGGTGGTGCCCGTCGGCGGGCGGCCGGTCCTGGAGATCGTGCCGACGGGTGAGAGCCGCATCCGCATCACGGTCATCCGCCGTGCCTGCGGATGGGCCTTCACCTGGCGCCCCTGGTGGGCGCGGCTGTGGCGGCCGGGCCAGTGGATATGGGCCGAGGCGGACAACGCGGCCGACGTCATCGCCTCGGCGGTGATCGCATGAGTGTGCCTCAGCAGACCGTCTGTCGGCATGAACGTCAGCGGGCGACCTCCGCCCGCTGGAGCGCTCTGCGCCTGCTCGCCCACGCGGAGTTCCCCGGCACGCCGTACTCGGTTTCCACGGTGCGTCTGTGGGTGCGCGACCTGCTGTCCGGGAGGATCGCCGACGCCGTCCTCGACGACGTGGTGCTGCTGCTGAGCGAGGTGGTCACCAACGCCGTCGTCCACTCCGACTCGGGACGCATGCCCGGCGGCTCGGTGATGGTCTGCCTGGGTGTCGGCGGCGGCATGGTCCACGTCGAGGTGATCGACGACGGGTCCGCGACGAGCGTTCCCTTCATCCGCGCCGCCAACGCCGACAGCGACGGCGGGCGCGGCCTGTTCCTGGTGGAGATGATGGCGTCCGGATGGGGCACCCACCACGACGACGAGGCGGGCAACGCGGTCTGGTTCCACGTGGCGGACGACACGGCGGCCACATTCGCATCCGCCGCAGGCCGCCTGCCGGGAAATGAGCGCCGCTGAGACGCTCCGGCGATGCGTTCCCGGCAAACGATCGCCGCCGCCCCCTTACGGTGGCCGACCCTGCGCTCCTTCCGGAAGTGACGCGTCAGCTACGGCGACGCCCCTGAACGGCCGCGCCGCGATCGCTTCAGCGTCATCGAGCCCGCCGGGCGGACGGAAAGGGAGCGGCTACGGCCCGCACGCCGTACGGCGGAGCAGAGAGGCGCGGAGGTGGACGGGTGTTCCGGCCGGCGTATAAAAGCCCGCAACCGTCGCGCCCGCCAGGCCGGAGGCCTGAACCACGAGACGGCGACTGAGACGGCCGGCCGGAACACCCGCCCACCGCAGCGCGCGTCAGGCGGTGGTGGCGGCACCGTTCAAACCCTGCTCCGACCCGGGACCGCTCATTCGTGCGGCTCCACGCGGGGAAGGTCAAAAGCGCGGTGAGGGCTGGTGGGGTGGCCGGGGCCGCTCATCCATGYGRCGCCGTACGGGGTGGAAGGTCAGAGCCGGTGGGGTGGCCGGGGGCCGCTCATCCATGCGGCGCCGTACGGGGGAGCCACGCTCTGTCCGACCCGCAGGATGCGGTTAATGTCTGGGTGTGTGCCTTTGTGTAAGGTCCTTCGTATTCAGTTGGTACTGACATAAGAGGCATTCCATGAGCGTTTCCGCAGCCTATGTGACCTTTGCCGACCCGGACGGGGTCGACGACGAGCAGGAGCCCACCCTCGCCGCCTGGGCCGAGGCCGGGATCACCGGGCATGTCGTGCGCTGGGACGACCCCGAGGTTGACTGGGCCGCGTTCGACGCCGTCGTCGTCCGCAGTGTCTGGGATTACGTGGACCGGCGGGCGGAGTTCCTCGACTGGGCCCGCCGGGTCGAGTCCGTCACCCGGCTGCTCAACCCGGCCGCCGTGCTGGAGCGCAACACCGACAAGACCTACCTGCGGGATCTGAAGGCACCGGCCATCCCCACCTACTGGGTCGCGCCGGGTGAGGCCGTGGACTTCCCGGTCCTCGACGAGTACGTGGTCAAGCCCACGGTGTCGGCCGGGGCCCGCGACACGATCAGGACCGGGGACCGGCAGGAGGCCGAGGCGCACGCCGCCCGGCTGGCCGCCGAGGGGCGGACCGCGATGATCCAGCCCTACCTGGACATGGTCGAGACCGAGGGGGAGACCTCGCTGCTCTACTTCGGCGGCCGGTTCAGCCACGCCATCCGGCGCAACCCGATGCTGGCCGGCAACGCCACCACGCCGGGGGAGGGGAACGACCACGGCGAGCTCCGCACCCCCGACCCGGACCAGGTCACGCTGGCCGAGCAGGTGCTCGCCGAGTTCCCCGGCGTGCTCTACGCCCGCGTCGACCTGGTCCGTCTCCCCGACGGCAGCCCGGTCCTCATCGAGCTGGAGCTCACCGAGCCCTACCTGTTCCTGCGCTACGCCCCCGACGCGGCGGCCAACCTGGCCCGCGCGCTGGCCGAAGCGCTCTGACCGCAGGGTCACCATACAACCGGCCGGAGCCGCCCGCCGGAGACCACCCGCGTGCGGCGCCGTACAGCGTGCGCCCCGTTTCCAGGGCGCCCGCCGTACGGGTCACTGCGGCAGGACGACCGCGAGCGGGGACACTCCGGCGGTGCGTAGCGCGCCCGGGAGCCTGCCCGCCCAGGGGTGCTCGTGCAGGCCGAGGCCGCCGGGGTTGGCGACCGTGAACCGGACCGCGCCGCCGGTGGCGGCCTGCTCGGCCCAGGTGGCCCCGAAGCCGTTCAGGGCCGTGCGGACCTTGTCCCCGTCGGCGGCGGGGACCGTGAGGCGGATCGGCGACTCCCGGTCCGGGATGGCCGCCGCGGCACGGGAGGCGTCGGGCGCGGGGACGAGCGCCCGCGCCCGGGTGGCGGGCAGGTCGGCGGTGATCGCGTTGGCGACGATCTTCGCCGTGCCGTCGGTGAAGGCACGGAAGTTCGGCTCCGCGGCGAACAGCACCGCGTGGCCGCTGCCCACCGGCTCGTCCACCACGGCCGCCGTCCCGCCGAGCTCCCCGGCGCCCAGAGCGAAGCCGGACAGGAACCAGTCGGGCGAGTCCGCCGCCGGGTAGGACGCCACCACGTGCGCGGGGTCGGCGGCCCGCATCACCAGGTCGTAGGCGTAGAACTGCATGACGCTCGACCCGACGCCCTCGCTCAGCGGCCCTCCGGCCACGGTGGTCCGCAGGAGTGAGCCGGGCACGTCGGAGGAGGGCTCGGCCAGCGTCACGCCGGAGATCCCCGCCAGCGCGGCGAGCTGGGCGCCGCCCGACCAGCCGACGTACCGGCCGCCCCGGCCGACCCAGTCCTTCAGCGCGGTACGGCCGGCCTCGCCGAGGGCGGTCGCGGCCGCGTTGGCCGGGCCGTCCGGCACCAGCAGCACGTCCACGTCGCCGAGCTTGCCCGCGGCGACGTCGGACGGGACGAGCACCTTGTAGGGCAGCTTCCAGTCGCGGTCCAGGCGGTGGCGGAGCCAGCCGCTGGACTCGCCGGCGTTCTGCGCGGCGCTCGCCATCTGCAGCACGCCGACCCTGCGCGGGGTGGTGAGCCGGGCCGAGGGGGCGGCCACCGGCCGGACCGGGGTGGCGGCGGGCAGCAGCACCTGGCCGGAGGAGCCGCCGGAGACGTTGCCCAGCAGCGGCAGGCTCCAGGCGGTCACGTCGTAGAAGTAGGGGAACGGGGTGTAGGTGTCCTCGTTCAGCATGCCCTGGATCCAGTGCTTCTGGCCCTGGGCCAGCGGGATCCAGTAGGTGCCCCGGGGCAGGGTGGTGCGCGCCTCGGGCCTGCCGTACGCCTTGAAGTCCTTGACCGTCAGCGGCCTGGCCAGTTTGTACACCTGGACGTCCATGCGCTGCAGGCGACGGACGACGAGGTCGGTCTCGGCCTTCTTGGCCGGGTCGTCGGCGCGCAGGAAGTAGTGGCGCACCTTGCGGTCGGGCACCTGAGTGATGACCTCGTTGCCCGGGTTGTAGACCTGGTTCGGCTCCAGCCGGCCTTCGAGGCCCTGCTTCAGGGCGTCGGCGTACATGCCGTGCCAGGTGGTGAGGATCTCGGTCTTCCTGGCCGCCGCCGCCGACAGGGAGACCCACTGGGTGAGCCACTGCTCGAAGGTCCGGGCGGCGATCGGCGAGGCGTTGCCCTTCTCGAAGGTCATGCCCGCCGCGTTGAAGCCGGTCGTCGGGACCGTGTCGCCGTAGCCCATGTAGAACATGTCGTAGACGTCGCGGTTGAAGAACGGGATCCCGCGCCGGGTGAACTCGCCGATCATCGCGGCGCCGTAGGTGTTGTTGATCCAGTCGACGGTCGGCTCGGCGATGTCGTGGTAGATCGGGTCGGCGTTCGGCGGGAAGAAGTATTCGGTGCCGCCCATCTCGTGGGCGTCGATGAAGAGCTGCGGCGGATACTTCCGCATGAGCTCGATCTTGCCGTCGGTCTCCGGCTGGGTGCGGGCGAACCAGTCGCGGTTCATGTCGAAGGCGTAGGCGTTGCGCCGGGTGTCGGCCTCGCGGCCGTCGGGGTTCTGCGTCGGCAGGATCACCACGACGGCGTTGTCCAGGATGCGCCCGGCCGCGCAGTCGTCCCGTCCGGCCAGGTCGTAGAGGGTCTTGAGGGCGGCGTCGGTGCCGCTCTCCTCGCCGCCGTGCACGTTTCCGGCGACCCAGAGGATCGCGGGCGTGTTCCTGGCGAGGGCCCTGGCCGCGGGGGCGGGGGTGAGCGGGTTGCGCAGCAGTTTGATCGAGGCCTCGATCGCGCGCAGGTTGCGGATGTTGCGCGGGGTGCCGACGATCGCGTACTTCAGCGCGCGTCCCTCGGCGCTGGTGGCCAGCGTGCCGGAGGTGACCCGGTCGCTGGCCCGGTCGATCGCGGTCAGCAGGGTGTCGGACTCCGCCGTGGTGACCTCGCGTTCGCCGAGGTCGAAGCCGAGCACGCTCTTGGGCGTGGGCACTTTGCCGTGGTAGACGGGGGTGGTCCGGGTGGCGTCGCAGGTGGTGACGGGGGATGTGACCGGGGTGGGCTCCGCCTGAGCGGCCCCGGCGGGAAGGGCGATGGCGACGGCCATGACGGCCGGTGCGATCACCTTGAGGCGGTTCACCATGTGATCACGCTGTCATCTGGGACGAATGACAACAAGATATGAAATTTCACACTTGTGTTACGGGTGAGGCTTCAAGGGCACACCGCAGAGGTCAGCAGGGTCATGGCCGCCTGATGATGGTCCCGGGAGAACGGGGTGATCGACAATGTGACCTGGCGCGAACCGTCGGCCGAGTCGAACGCCACCACGAGGAAGCCCGGACCGCCGCCGTGGCCGAACGCAGTGCCGCAGGGCAGGGGCGCCGGCTCCGGCCCGTACCCCTTGGTCGTGCCGGGGTCCTTCATCGATTGCCAAGGGCTGCAGCAGTTCTCCCCTGGCCGCATCAGCCGGTTTTGGCCGAGCCGGCCTGGTGATGCTGACCGTTGGGCGCAATGACGCGCTGACAGCGGCGGGGGCGTTCCGCCGGAAGCCTGTTCCATGGATCGGCTCAGTCAGGGCTGTGATCGTTGATGGGGCGAGGGCCGATCTGGCGCGCTGTCCGGGCGAAGGCGCGAATGAGCGGGCTCTCCGCTCCGGTGCGCCAGACGAGTACCCATTCGGTCAGCGGGGCGTCCAGGATCGGCAGCAGGACGATGCCGGGATGGGTGTAGTAGCGCGCCACGTGCGCGTTGAGCGGGCACATGCCCTGACCAGAGGCGACGAGGCCGAGAACCTCGTGAAAGGTCTTGGCGGCGGGACCGCGAGGTACGGGGCGTCCGCTTGGCGTGTGACCGGGCGCCATGGCCTCGATCCAGTAGTCCGGCGGCCCTGCCGCGGGAGCGAGGGTGGGATGGTCGCCGAAGTCCTCCATCGAGGCCGCCTCCTTGACGGCCATCGGATGGTCGGCCGCGATCGCGAGCACGCGGCCCTCGGTCAGCGTGACGGGGCCGACGGTCATGCCGGGTTCGCGGACGGGCGACCACATCAGTTGCATGTCGACGGCATTTTCGCGCAGGGGGGTGAAGGCGTCGGCGAAATGGAACTCCTGGAGCTGGACGTCGCAGTTGAGATGGCGGGCGCGGAACGCGTCGATCACCGGGCGCAGTTCGTTTCCCAGCGCGCCCATGACACCCAGCCGGAGTGTCCCACTCGCTCCGAGGCCCGAGGCGGTGGCGCGGGCGAGACCGGCCTGGATCAGGTCGTATCCCTGCCGGAGGTCGTCGCGTAGCCGGCAGCCGATCGGGGTCAGGGTCACCGTACGGCTGGTGCGGTCGAACAGGGCGGCGCCGATGCGTCGCTCCTGTCTTTTGATCGACTGGCTGACCCGCGCCGAGGACACGTGCAACCGCTCGGCGGTCCGGCCGAAGTGCAGCTCCTCGGCCAGAGTCAGGAAGATCTCGATGTCCCGAAACTCCATGAACGCCCATATTTCGTTAAGTGCCAGGTTACGGAACGCTACCTGATCTGGTGTTGATCCCGATCAGGGTGGTGCCCGACGCTGGGGGCTGCCTGAAAACACCTTTTTGGCTTGCTTTGTAAGGAAACCGCAGATGTCCCTGATCGTGCCGGACTTCGACGAGTCCGTGATCGTCCGCTCCGCCGAGGCCGAAGTGATCGGCCGGGCCCCGACCACCATCCGGCTGCTGGCCGACAGCGGCTCCACCGGCGGCGCTCTGTCCGCGCAGCGGGTCACCCTGATCAACGGCGCCGACGGCGCCAAGCCGCACCACCACGCGGGCTCGGCGGAGCTGTTCTACATGCTGGAGGGCACCGCCCAGCTGCTGTCCGGCGACCAGGTCGTCACCGCCGGACGCGGCGACCTGGTCATCGTGCCGCCCGGCCTGGCGCACGCCTTCGCGGCCGCCCCGGGTGAGGACGCCGACATCCTCATCGTCATCACCCCCGGCGTCGAGCGGTTCGAATACTTCCGCCACCTGGAGCGCGTCGCCTACGGCAAGGTGCCGCCGGAGAGCCTGCTGGAGGTCCAGGAGCTCTACGACACCTACTTCCGTGACAGCACCGCCTGGAAGAACCGTCCTTCGGCATGAGGAAGATCCTTCACACGGCGCACATCTACATGATCGTCGGTGTGGTCAGCGGCCTGTACTACCGCGAGATCACCAAGCTGAACGACTTCACCGGCGACACTCAGCTCGGGGTCGTGCACACGCACCTGCTCGCGCTCGGGATGTTGTTCTTCCTCATCGTGCTGATGCTGGAAAAGACCTTCACCCTGACCGCCAGCAGGCTCTTCACCTGGTTCTTCTGGGTCTACAACGCGGGCTTGGCGCTGACCGTGCTCATGATGACCGTCCACGGCACCCAGACCGTGCTCGGCGCGCAGACGAGTCCGGTGATCTCCGGTGTCGCCGGACTGGGCCACATCCTGCTGACCGTCGGCCTGATCCTGCTGTTCACCAACCTCGGCAAGCGACTCCCGGCCAAGACCGGCTGAGCGGGATCCATGGGGTCCGCCCGCGGTCCGGTCAAAGACCCGGGACCCTAGGACGTCGTCCCGTGGGCGGAGATGCCGCCGTCCACCGGGATGATCGCCCCGGTCACGTAGGCGCCCGCCCGTGACGACAGGAAGATCGCGGTTCCGGCCATGTCCTCCGGAGTGCCGATCCGGCCCAGCGGCACGTGGGACTCGATCGCTGAGCGGGTGGCCGGGTCGTCGAGCGCGAAGGCCATCATCTTCGACTCGAACGGGCCCGGCGCGATGGCGTTGACCGTGATCGACTCCCGGGCCAGCCGCTGGGACAGGTGCCGGGTGAGCATGTGCACGGCGGCCTTGGCCGCAGAGTAGGCGTAGTTCTCCATGGAGGGCACCCGGATCCCGTCGATCGACCCGATGTTGATCACTCTGGCCGGGTCGCCGGGGCTCGCGGCGGCGCGCAGCAGCGGCAGGAACCGCTGGGTCAGGTGGAACACGCCCTTGACGTTGATCCCCCAGAGCTTGTCGAAGGCGTGCCCGGGATACTCCTCCAGCGGTGCGCCCCAGGTCGCTCCGGCATTGTTGACCAGCACGTCCAGCCGTGACTCCCGCGCGGTGACGGCGTCGACGAGCGCGGAGACGCCCTCCTCGGTCGACAGGTCGGCCGGCACGGCCACGCATCCCAGCTCGGCAGCGGTCTTGCCGACCTCGGCGGCCTTGCGTGAGGAGATGTAGACCGTCGCCCCGGCCGCCACGAAACCGGCCGCGATCATCCGGCCGATCCCGCGCGATCCACCGGTGACGACGACGGTCTTGCCTTCCACCGAGAACAGAGTCATGTTCCGCAGCATGCCGCACCTCCGGCGACCCGTCCATACCGAGCGGTTGGTTGAAAAATAATGTCACGTAAAGAAACGAGAATGAAACAATTTTCCACCACTCGTTGACATGCCCCGTCTCTATGGTGTGCCTTCGTCTACAACGGCTCACCGGCTCGAAGATGGGGCACCACCATGACGAGAATGGGCGCGCGGCTGGCCGCGCTTGGACTGACGCTGCTACTGGCGATACTCCCGGCGACGCAGGCACTGGCCAGAAAGGCGCCCGAACCGGGGAAGAAGATCGTGCGGCTGGGCGTGACCCAGGCCGTCGACTCGATGAACCCGTTCCTGGCGGTCCGGATAGTCTCCTCGTCGATCCACCGCTGGATGTACGGGTCCCTCACCACCCCCGACCCCAAGACCCTGCAGCCCAGCCCCGACCTCGCCGAGTCGTGGGAGACGTCGGACGACAAGCTGACCTGGACCTTCAAGATCCGCGCCAACGCCAAGTGGTCGGACGGCAAGCCCGTCACCGCCCAGGACGCGGCGTGGACCTTCAACACGGTCATGACCGTCGACGCGGCCAAGCAGGCCAACGGCCCGGCGGTGGAGAACTTCGAGAGCGTCACGGCGACCGACGACCGGACCCTGGTCATCAAGACCAGGAAGCCGCAGGCCTCGATGCTGGAGAACCCCATCCCGATCGTGCCCAAGCACGTCTGGGAGGCCGTCGGCGACATCGGCAAGTTCGAGAACGACACGTCTCCGGCCGTCGGCGCCGGCCCGTTCATCGTGGCCGAATACAAGAAGGACACCTACGTCAAGCTGAAGTCCAACCCCGGCTACTGGCGCGGCGCCCCCAAGATCGATGAGCTGCACGTCATCTTCTACGAGAACCCCGAGGCCGCCAACGCGGGCCTGAAGAAGGGCGAGATCGACCTGATCGGCCGCCTGGCCGCTCCCCAGTTCGAGGCCCTGGCGGGCGACCCGAACATCGTGCAGTGGAACACCCAGGGCCGCAGGGCCACCTACCTGCAGCTCAACCACGGCGCGCAGACGATCGACAACAAGCCGGTCGGCGACGGGCACCCCGCGCTGAAGGACCCGAAGGTACGGCAGGCCATCCACTACGCGATCGACAAGAAGGCCCTGGCCGACCAGGTGCAGAGCGGTCTCGCCGTGCCGGCCGACGGGTCGATCGTCCCGCCGATGTACCAGGAGTTCTTCTGGAAGGCCGAGGGCGACGACCTCGTCACCCACGACATCGCCAAGGCCAACGAGATCCTCGACGAGGCCGGCTACAAGAAGGGCGCCGACGGCGTCCGGACGATGCCCGACGGCAAGCGCAAGCTGGAGATGCGCTTCAGCATCCACACGGACACGCCCGTCGAGGACAAGATCGCGCAGTTCCTGACCGGCTGGTTCAAGGAGATCGGCATCCCGCTCTCGACCAGGAAGCTCGACGCCAACAAGTTCACCGAGGAGACCGGTTTCACCGGCCTGTTCGACATCGCGATCAGCGGCTGGTCGGTCAACCCCGACCCCGAGGAGGTCCTGGCCACCCATCTGTGCAGCCGCAGGCCCACGGCGAGCGGCGAGGGCGGCGGCACCGAGTCGTTCTACTGCGACCCGGAGTACGAGAAGCTCTACCAGGAGCAGCTGAGCGAGCTCGACCGGCCCAAGCGCGCCGAGATCATCAAGCTGATGCAGAAGCGCCTCTACACCGACGCCCCGGTCATCGCCATCTACTACCCGAACAACCTCGAGGGCTACCGCAAGGACCGGATCACCAGCATCACCCCGATCCCCGAGGACAAGGGCATCCTGTACGGCGGAAGCGGCTACTGGCCCTTCTACTCCCTGGACGCGGTGGCGGCCCCGGCCGACTCGGCCGACGGCGGCTCCGGCACCGGCCTCGTCGTGGGTGTCGTCGTGGCCGTGGTGGTCGTCGGCGCGGCCGGGTTCCTCCTGGCCAGGCGGCGTCGCTCCGTAGCGGACGAACGCGAGTGACGTCCCGATGACAGTCCCTCCCGACACCCTCCTCGACCCCGGGCCCGCCGCCGACCCGGCGGCGGGCCCGGGGAAGGGGCGCGGCGCCCGCCGGCCGGTGCTGCGCTACGCGCTGGCGAAGATCGGCGGGGCCGCGCTCAGCATCGGCATGGTCATCGTCGCGACGTTCTTCCTGTTCCGGCTGATCCCGGGTGACCCCGCGATCGCCTACACGCGCGACGTGCCGCTCAGCCCCGAGCAGCTCGACCTGCTCCGCCGCCAGATGGGGCTCGACAAGCCCCTGATGCAGCAGTTCTTCGACTTCGTGACGCGGACCCTCCGGCTGGACCTCGGCACCTCCTACGAGTACAAGCGCCCGGTCACCGAGCTCATCGCCGACCGGGTGGGCCCCACCCTGGTGCTCGTGGGCACCGGACTGGTCATCGCGGTCAGCCTGGGCCTGTGGCAGGGCACGAGGGCGGCGTGGAACCACGGGAGCCGGTTCGACCGCTTCTCCACCGGCCTGTCGCTCGTCCTGTGGTCGGTGCCGACCTTCTGGCTCGGGCTGCTGCTCCTGATGGTCTTCGCCGCCGGGGTGGGGCCGATACCGGGGATCTTCCCCACCCGGGGCATGGAGGACGTCGACGCGCCCGGCGGGCCGCTGTACCTCCTCCACGTCGCCCACCACCTGGTGCTGCCGTGTCTCACCCTGGTCGCCGTGGTCTACGCGCAGTACCTGCTGGTCATGCGCTCCTCGCTGCTCGACGAGATCGGCCAGGACTACGTGACCACCGCCAGGGCGAAGGGGCTGCGCGACGACGAGGTGCGGCGGCGTCACGCCGTGCCCAACGCGCTCCTGCCGACCGTCACGCTGGTCTTCATCCACATCGGGTTCGTGGTGGGAGGGGCGGTGTCGGTGGAGACCGTCTACTCCTGGCCGGGCCTCGGCCTGCTGTTCTACGAGGCGATCAAGGGCCCCGACTTCGCGGTCATGCAGGGGACGTTCATGGTGGTGTGCACCGCGGTGATCGTCATGAACACGCTGGCCGACGTGGCCTACCACGTCCTGGACCCGAGAGTGAGGTCGGCGTGAGCGTCACCCGGACCCGCCGCAAGGCGGCGTTCTCGCGCTTCCGGCGGGAGTACCTCCGGCAGCGGGCCGGACTGTACGGCGCGGCGATCCTCGTCGCGGCCGTCGTCCTGGCCCTCCTCACCCCGCTGATCACCGACCCGGCCGGCATGGACGTCACCAAGGCGACGGGCGCCAAGATGTCCCCCCCGAGCCTGGACTTCCCGATGGGCACCGACGAGTCGGGCCGCTCCGTCCTGCTGATGGTCCTGTGGGGCTCGCGCGTCTCCCTGCTGATCGGTTTCATGTCGGCCCTGCTCAGCATGACCATCGGCACGGTGATGGGCATCGCGGCGGGGCACTTCCGCGGCTGGGCGTCGGCCGTGCTCATGCGGATCACCGACTGGTTCCTGGTCCTGCCGTCGCTCGTGCTGGCCCTGGTGCTCGCGGCCATCCTCGGCGGCGGCACCTCCACGATCATCCTGGCGATCGGCGTGACCTCCTGGGCGTCCACGGCGAGGCTGATCAGGGCGCAGACCCTGTCCGTCGAGGCCAGGCCGTACATCGAACGCTCCAGAGCCCTCGGCGCGGGGCACTGGCACATCATGACCAGGCACGTCCTCCCGAACGTCGCCCCGCTGGTGCTGGCCAACACGACCCTGCAGGTGGCCAGCGCCATCGTCGCCGAGTCGACCCTGGCCTTCCTCGGCGCGGACTCGGGCAGCGTCTCGTGGGGCGGCATGCTGCGCGGCTCCTACGACTGGRGAGCCGCCACCTCCGGCGCGTGGTGGTACGTCCTCGCGCCCGGCCTGTGCATCGTCGCGGTCGTCATGGCGTTCACGCTGTGCGGCCGGGCGCTGGAGGCCGTACTCAACCCACGCCTGCGGGGGGCCTCCCGATGAGTCTGCTTCAGCTGCGCGACGTCGCGGTGACCTACCGGGCCGCCTCGGGCGGGGTGCCCGCCGTGCGGGGGATCTCCCTGGACCTGGCCGCGGGCCAGGCCCTCGGCGTGGCGGGGGAGTCGGGGTCGGGCAAGTCGACGCTGGCCATGGCCCTGCTGCGCCTGCTGCCCAAGGACGCGCGGGTGACCGGGGAGATCCTGCTGGACGGCGAGGACGTCCTCACGATGAAGTGGGGGCGGCTCCGCGCGGTGCGGTGGGCGTCGGCCTCGGTGGTCTTCCAGGGAGCCCAGCACGCCCTGAACCCGGTGCGGCGGATCGAGGACCAGATCGCCGAGCCGCTGCTGGTCCACGGGCTGGCGACCCCGGCCGCGGCGCGGAGGAAGGTGGCGGAGCTGCTGGAGCAGGTCGGCCTGCCCGCCTGGCGCGCCCGGAGCCACCCGCACGAGCTGTCCGGCGGGCAGCGCCAGCGCGTGATGATCGCCATGGCCCTGGCCTGCTCGCCACGCCTGATCATCGCCGACGAGCCGACGACCGCTCTGGACGTGATGATCCAGGCGCAGGTGCTCGCGCTGATCCGCTCGCTCATCGCCGAGCACGGCATCAGCCTGATCATGATCTCTCATGACCTGTCGGTCCTGGCCTCCATGTGCGACCGGCTGGCGGTCATGTACGCCGGGCGCGTGGTCGAGTCGGGCCCCTCGCACGAGGTCTTCCAGGACCCCCGGCACCCCTACAGCCGGGCGCTGGCCGAGGCCTTCCCCACGGTCGGGGACCCCGCCTCCCGGCTGGCGCCGAAGGGGCTGGGCGGCGACCCGCCCGACCCCGGGCGCCTGCCCGCCGGCTGCTCCTTCCACCCGCGGTGCCCGGTCTCCCTGCCCTCGTGCGCGTCGCGCGAGGTCGAGCTGTGGCCCGCGGGCGAGAGCCGTACCGCCGCCTGCGTGCACGTCCTGTCGACGGAGGAGAAGATCGAAACCCCCGGCATCTCGGTCATGCGACCGGCGAAGGAGGACGCATGACCCTGCTCGAAGCCCGGGACCTGCACATGGAGTTCGCCTCACGCGGGCGGCGCGCCCGCGCGGTGGACGGGGTGAACCTCGAGGTGGGGGAGGGGGAGATCGTCGCGCTGGTCGGCGAGTCCGGCTGCGGCAAGACGACGCTGGCGCGCACCCTGCTCGGCCTGGAACGGCCCACCTCGGGGTCGGTCCTGTACGGCGGGACGCCCCTGTCCTACTCCTCGCGCGCGCTGAAGGCCTACCGCCGCGAGGTGCAGCTCGTGCTGCAGGACCCGACGGGTTCGCTCAACCCCCGGCACACCGTCTACGAGGCGGTGGCCGAGGGGCCGCGCATCCACGGCATGCCGGACGAGGAGGAGCGGGTCGCGTCGGCGCTGTCGCGTGCCGGGCTGCGCCCGCCGGAGCGGTTCTTCCACTCCTACCCCCACGAGCTGTCCGGCGGCCAGCGGCAGCGCGTCGTCATCGCCGGGGCCCTGGCGCTGGACCCCCGGGTCCTGGTCGCCGACGAGCCGGTGGCCTCGCTGGACGCCTCGGTCCGCGGCGAGATCCTCGCCCTGATCCTCCGGCTCCGCGACGAGCTGGGGCTGTCCGCCCTGGTCGTCACCCACGACCTCGGGCTGGCCTGGAACATCGCCGACCGCGTCGCCGTGATGTATCTCGGCAGGATCGTCGAGTCGGGGCCCGTCGAGCAGATCCTGACGTCGCCGTCCCACCCCTACACGCAGGCGCTGCTGTCGGTCCTGCCGGAGTCGCAGGCGCCTGTGGTGCTCGGCGGCGAGCCGCCGGACCCCACCCGGATCCCGAACGGCTGCCGCTTCCACCCCCGCTGCCAGGTCCTCGCCGCGGGCACGGCGGCCGAGGCCGGGGTCGACGGCCGGTGCGGGTCACAGCTCCTGCCCGTGCTCTCCTCCTCGGCGGACTCCCAGGTCGCCTGCCACTACGCCGGAGCGCGCCGGCGGTAGCCGCGCCTCCGGCGTCCCCGGGCGACCCCTGCCCGCCCGAGGCGGCCGGGGTCGCCGTTCCGGCGCCGGGTCAGAGACCGGGCAGGCGGCCGTTGCGGAACAGGTCGACGAAGAGCTGGTGGTCGGTCCTGGCCTGCGCGCCGTAGGAGTGGGCGAAGTCGACGAGCATGCCGGTGAAGCCGTCGGCGTCGCCGCCGATCACGGCCACGATCGCGTCCTCGGTGGAGAAGTCGACCAGGTCGTGGCTGGACTCGTCGTCGGCCACCGAGTGCATGCGGGCCACGGCCCGGCCGAGGTCGCCGATCACCGAGGCGAGCTCGTCCGGCTCGTTGACGTCGCCCCAGTCCAGGTCGGCGGAGTAGGGGGAGACCTCGGCGACGAGCTGGCCGACGCCGTTCAGCGTGGTGTAGCCGAGCCAGGGGTCGGCGTAGGCCTGCAGGGCCCGCTGGGACTCGGCGGTGCGGTGGCCCTGGTGCTTGAAGTAGCCGTGCACCTTCTCGTCGGTGATGTGCCGGGCCACGGCCGGGACCTGGGCCTGCTTCATGTAGAGGATGACGTCGTTCTCCAGGGCCTGGGTGTGGCCCTCCAGCAGCATGTTGTAGGAGGGCAGCCCCGCCGAGCCGATGCCGACGCCCGTGCGGAGCGCGAAGTCCTTGATCTTGTGCTCGATCTCGGAGACCGCGGGGAGAGTGGTCAGGTAGTCCCGGAAGGCCGCCTCCACCGTGTGCCGGGTCTCCTCGTCCACCGGGAAGCGGCCGTCCATGGCGGCGAACCTGCGGTCGAAGTTGTCGATCGTGGTCTCGGTGTCCAGCAGCGCCACCCGGGTGTTCAGCCGGGCCACCTGGAGCACCCGGTGGAGCACGCCGGTGGTGGTCTCCAGGGTCAGCGAGCCGATCGCGTCGTCCCCGCCCTCCGAGATGGCGGTCAGCTCGGCGAGGTAGGCGTGGGCGAACCCGGACACCAGCTCGGTGATCACTCCGTCCGACAGGGCCTTGGCGTACCCGATGAGCGCGACGCTGGCCGCGAACCGCTTGAGGTCCCAGACGTAGGGCCCGACATAGGCCTCGTCGAAGTCGTTGACGTTGAAGACCAGCACGCCCGAGGCGTTCATGTAGGTGCCGAAGTTCTCGGCGTGCAGGTCGCCGTGGATCCACACCCGGCCCGTCTGGCCGTCGAGGAAGGCGTCGTCGGCGAAGGCCCCGGTCATGTCCGCGTAGAAGAGGCTGGCGCTGCCCCGGTAGAAGGCGAACGGCGAGGCCGCCATCTTCCGGAACTTGCGCCGGAAGGCGGCGGGGTCGCGCTTGATGGAGTCACCGAACTCGGTGATCAGGACGTCGAGAATGTGCGCCGAGCGCCCATCGGTGGTCATGATGCGCACGTTAGAGGGAAAGACCGGAATCCCGCCAGCTGTGGGACGTCACGGATGTGGAACGCGCCAACGAAGAGAACAGGGGGAAGAAGGGGAGGGGACATGCGGGAGTCGGCTTCCCCTCCGGCGGTCGTCGCAACGCCCCAGCTCAGGGAGCGCGACGGACGTCGGGATCGCGGCTCAGGGG
>NZ_NGFP01000126.1 GCF_002149035.1 Streptosporangium minutum | reverse complement strand
CGCCTCACGCCTCCCGCAGGATCCGCCGGTGGAGCCGCGCCGCCGCCTCCCGGTCCAGGCCGAACGCCTCCTTCGCCGCCAGCCRGGCCGCCGCCGCGGCCCCGTCACCGGCCAGGGCCGTCGGCGCGCCGAGCCCGTCCCGTACGGCGGAGCACACCGGCCCCTCGCTGGTCAGCACGCTCCCGGCCAGCACGATGGGGGTGTCCTCCCCCTCCTGGCGCACCTCGGCCACCGTCGCGCAGAGCAGTCCGGCCGCCGTCGCCACGATCTTCAGCGCGTCGGGGTCGCCCGCGGCGGCGGCCCGGCTCACCAGCGGCGCCAGCCTCGCCAGCTCCAGCGGGGAGTGCCCCTGGGCGTGGACCACGAGCCGGATGGCCTCCGCCCTGCCGTCCACGGGCGGCCACCCGCCCGCACGGCCGTCGCGGGCGTCATGGCCGTCCTGACCGTCCTGACCGTCCTGACCGACGCGGACATCCCGGCCGTCGCGGGCGTCGCGGGCGTCATGGCCGTCCCGACCGTCCTGGCCGACGCGGACGTCCCGGCCGTCCTGGCCGGCACGACCGTCCTGGCCGTCACGGTTGTCGCCGCCGTCGCGGATCCCCTCGGCGACCAGGCGCGTCAGCAGGCCGTCGCTCTCACCCCGGCTCAGAGCCCGGACGGCCGCGCGGGCCGCCTCCCGCCCCAGCCAGAAACCCGATCCCTGGTCCCCGAGCAGCCAGCCGAGCCCGTCGGAGACCGCCACCGGCTCGCCGTCCTCGATGCGGGCGGCGATGGCCCCGGTCCCCGCGATGAGCACGGTGCCGCGCGGCTCCGCCGTACCGGCGGCGAAGGCGATGCCGAGATCGCCCGTCACGGCGGGGACGCAGCGCAAGCCGGCGGAGGCCCACATCCGGTCGAAGACGGCCCGGTCGAGTGCCCTGACCCCGGCCATCCCGACGAACGCCCCCGCCACCTCCGCCGGATCCACCCCGAGGAGGGCGGGCTCCAGCGCCCGCCGGATGTTGGCGGCGGCGGTGCCGGTGCCGTGGGCCGCCGGGTTGCCGCCGGGGGCCCTGCCGTACCCGATCCGCCGCCCCGAGGCGTCGAGCAGGAGCGCGCGCGAGGAGGTGCCGCCGACGTCCAGTCCGAGAACGTACATCGTCACAGGTGCTCGCCCAGGAACGCCGCCGTGGCCTCGACGGCCTGGGTGACGTGGGGCTCGGTGTCGTAGAGGTCGATGTGCAGCCGGGCGTCCAGCCAGACGATCTTCTTGGGGCCGTCCATCCGCTTGTACGCCTCCTCCGCGCCCTCCGGGGAGCAGAAGCGGTCCACCACGCCGTGCACGATCAGGCCCGGTTTGGGAGACAGGAAGTCGGCTCCGGTCATGTTGTCCACGGTGATCAGCTCGCGGATGGAGGCCCTGGTGACCTCGTTGCGCCAGTGCGCCGAGCCGCCGCGCTCGGTGCCGTAGTAGGCGAACGGCTCGTCGCCCGGCATCGCGGCCTCCCCCTCGGCGGCCACGGCGGGCAGATACGCGACCTCGCCGCCCCGGTCCTGGCGCTCCAGCACCTCGGTGAAGGAGGCCAGCGCGTCCTGGTAGCCACCGGGCGACATGCCGGCCCGCATGCCGTAGGGGTTGTTGTAGGCCCCGGCGATGCCCGCGAAGACCTTCACCCGGGGGTCGAACGCGGCGAACCTGAGCGCGTAGCCGGCGCCCAGGCAGATGCCGACCGCGCCGATCCTGCCGCCGTCGACCTCGGGCCGCGAGCGGAGCAGCGAGACCGCGGCCCGCAGGTCGTGCAGCTTGCCCTGCGCGTCCTCATGGCAGCGCGGCGTCCCGCCCGACTCGCCCCAGTTGCGATGGTCGAAGGCCAGCGTCACATATCCCGCCCCGGCGAGCCTGGCCGCGTACAGCCCGGCGACCTGGTCCCGCGTGCCGGTGAACGGCCCGGTGAGGACCAGCGCCGGATGCGGTCCCGCCGTGGCCGGCACCCGAAGGTCGCCGACGAGCCTGACCCCGTCGACGTCGAACTCGACTCTCTCGATCACGCCCCCAGTCTGTACGGCTCCCGCCCCGGAAGCGAGCGGAGCGACGGCCGGATTCGAGGCCGTCTGCCGGGAGGCGTACGGCCGGATCACCGCCTACGCCGCGCGCCGCCACGCACCGCGGGTGGTCCCGGTGAGGACCGGGACCACCCGCGGGCACCGCCTACGAGTCGAACCCGAGGCCCATCCGGTCCAGGGTGCGCAGCCAGAGGTTGCGGCGGCCCTGGTGGAGGTCGGCCTGGGCGATCGACCAGCGGGTCATCTGGATCCCGGCCGAGCGGACCGGCTCGGGCGGGAAGGGGAGCGGCTTCTCCTTGACCATCCGCAGCTCGGTCCGCTCGGTCCGCTCGCCGTTGAGCAGGTCGAGCATGACGTTCGCCCCGAAGCGGGTCGCGCCGACGCCCATGCCGGTGTAGCCGACGGCGTAGGCGAGGCGCCCGCCGTGCGACTGGCCGTAGAAGGCGCTGAACCGGCTGCAGGTGTCGATGACGCCGCCCCACCTGTGGGTGAAGCGGAGCTCGGAGAGCTGCGGGAACGTCGTGGAGAAGTGTTCGGCCAGCTTGACGAAGGTCTCGTCGCGCTGTTCGTACTCCGGCTTGATCTTGCCGCCGTTGTAGTAGACCGCGTCGTAGCCGCCCCAGAGAATGCGGTTGTCGGCGGTCAGCCGGTAGTAGTGGAACTGGTTGGCCGAGTCTCCGACGCCCTGCCGGTTGTGCCAGCCGACGGAGGCGAGCTGGTCGGCGGAGAGCGGCTCGGTCATCAGCGCGTAGTCGTAGACCGGCACCAGGAAGTGCTTCAGCCGCCGCAGCAGCGGCTGGAACACGCCGGTGCCGAGGGCGACCTTGGCCGCCTTGACGGTGCCCTGCGGGGTGAGCAGCTCCATGCCCGTCCCGATGTCCTTCATGTTCCTGACCGGCGTGCGCTCGTAGATGCGCACGCCCAGGGAGAGGCAGGCCTGCCGGAGCCCCCAGGCCAGTCGGGCGGGATCGACCATGGCGCAGCCGTCGCGCTCCCAGAAGCCGCCGATGTAGGTGGGAGAGTTCACCTCCGCCCGGATCTGGTCCGCGTCGAGGGCGTCGAAGCGGATGCCCAGCTCGTGGGCGATCTGGATGCTCTCGCGCATCTCCTCAAGCTGCCAGGGCTCGGTGGCCACGTTCAGCTCGCCGGTCCGTTCGTAGCCGCAGTCGATGTCGTAGCGGGCGACGGTCTCGCCGATCCCGTCGAGGTTCTCGGCACCCAGCCGTTCGAGGGTGGAGATCTCCTCGGGCCAGCGCTCCAGCCCGTTGGCGATCCCGTGGGTGAGCGTCGCCATCGCGAAGCCGCCGTTGCGGCCGGACGCCGCCCAGCCGATCCTGCGTCCCTCAAGCAGGACCACGTCGAGCGACGGGTCTCGTTCCTTGGCCATCAGGGCGGTCCACAGCCCCGAGAAGCCTCCACCGACCACCGCCAGATCGGCGGTCGTGTTTCCGAAGAGCCGCGGTCGCGGCTCGGGTTTCGCCGGACTGTCGAGCCAGTACGGCTTGCGCTCCGCATCAGCAAGAGCCTTCAGCGGATCCACAAATCTCACTTCCCTACGGTGAGTCAAATTATTTTTGTGTGTGTATCGCGTGGTCATGAGGACCACACGCGGGTTCCCCCCGCCTGAATCCGATCTCGCCTCCCTGTTCTCTGCCGAGGATCTGGATACACCGAAGCCCCGCGCCACCCGGTGATGGCACGGGGCTTGACGGCAGCTAGGTGCGGCGGCGCGAGAGCACCGTGTTGAACACGGCGATCGCGACACCTACCGCGAATATAAGCGTTCCCAGGATGTTGACCTGCGGCGGCACCCCGATACGGGTGGCGCCCCAGATCCACAGCGGGAAGGTCTGGGTGGAGCCGCTGGTGAACTGGGTGATCACGAAGTCGTCGATGGAGAGCGCGAAGGCCAGCAGCGCGCCCGCGACGACGCCGGGCAGGATCATCGGGAACGTCACCCGCCAGAACGTCACCCACGTGGACGCGCCCAGGTCCCGGGCCGCCTCCTCGATCGAGGGGTCCAGCCCGATCACCCGGGCCCGCACGGTGATGGCGACGAAGGACAGCGAGAACAGCACGTGCGCGATCACCACGGTCGCGAACCCGGTCTGCACGCCGCTGCTGATGAACAGCGACAGCAGCGAGGCGCCCATGACCAGCTCCGGCGAGGCGATCGCGGCGAACATCACCAGGTTGGTCGCGCCCTGGCCGCGGAACCGGTAGCGGCCCAGGGCCAGGCCCATGAGCGTGCCGAGCAGTGTCGTGATCACCGTGGCGAGCACCGCGATCTGGATGGAGTTGAGCACCGCCTCGGTCAGGTCGGGGTAGTCGCCCAGCCGGCCCCACCACTTGAGGGTGAAGCCCTGCCAGGTGACGTTCGACTTGCTCTGGGTGTCGTTGAAGCCGAAGACGACCATGACCACGATCGGCAGGAACAGCCAGGCGAGGATCAGCCAGACGTAGCCCTTGAGCAGCCGGTCACCGAGCCGGGACCTGCCCCGCACCCGCTTGGCGGGCTCGGTCGCCCGCTGTGTTGTCACCGTGCTCATCGGGCCGCCGCCTCCAGCACGTTCTCGGTGCCGAGCGCCTTGGCGTAGGCGAAGATGCCGACCAGCATCGCCGCCATCAGCGTGAACGACAGCGCGGCGGCGGTCGGGTAGTCGTTGTTGACGAGATACTCGGTCTGGATGATGTTGCCGATCATCGTGTTCTCCGGGCCGCCGAGGATGCCGGCGTTGACGTAGTCCGCCGTCATCGGGACGAACGTCATCAGCACCCCGGCGAACACGCCCGGCAGCGAGAGCGGCAGCACGACCTTGGTGAACGCCTCGCGCCTGGCCGCGTACAGGTCCTGGGCGGCCTCGACCACCCGGGGGTCCACCCGCTCCAGGGCCACGTAGATCGGCAGGATCATGAACGGCAGGTAGTTGTAGACCAGGCCGCCGATCACCGCCGCCGTCGTCTGCAGCACGTGGAAGTCACCGGGCACCAGGCCGATCGACTTCAGCGGGGACAGCAGCATGCCGTCGTCGGCCAGCAGGAACTTCCACGACACCGTGCGCAGCACGAACGAGACGAAGAACGGCAGCAGCACCAGCAGCAGGTAGGTGGACTTGCGGGGGCCGCCCTTGAAGGCGATCCAGTACGCCATCGGGTAGGCCAGCGCGATGGAGACGACCGTCGCGACCAGGCCGTAGCCGGCCGACCGCAGGAACTGCGTCCGGTACTGGACCAGGGCGTCGCCGTACACCGAGAAGTTGAACGTCTGGACGAATCCGTTCACCACGTCGCCCTCCTGGGTGGAGACCGAGGCCATGAAGACCATCGGCACCACCAGGAAGATCGCCAGCCAGAGTCCGCCCGGCAGGATGAGCAGGTAGGGGGCGAGGCGTTTCATCTCCGGTCAGCCCTGGGTGACGGGTTGGAAGATGGACTCGAAGACCTTCTCCTCGGCCGTGGTCAGCGTCTTGTAGGACCGCAGCTTGGCCATGTCGGTCTCGGAGGGGAAGATCAGCGGGCTCTTGGCGATCTGCTCCAGCGAGGCCTTGTCGTCGCCCTTGGCCTTGGCGGCGTCGGCGAGGATCAGGTCCTTGGTGGCGGGCACCGGGGTGATGTAGTTGATGTACTCGACCAGCATCGTGGCGATCTTGGGCTGGTAGACGTAGTCCATCAGCATCAGGGCGTCCAGCGGGTTCTGGGCGGTCTTGGGGATGCACATGTTGTCGGTCCAGATCGTGCCGCCCTCCTCGGGCACCACGAACTTGAGGTCCTTGCCCTCGGCGACCTGCTGGAAGATGTCGCCCGACCAGGCCATGGTGATCCACACGTCGCCCCGGACGAGGGCGTCGACGTAGTCGTTCTCGTAGTACTTGCGCACGAGCCCCGCGTCGCGCTGCTCCTTGAGCTTCTCCCCGGCCTTCCGCCAGTCGGCCTCGGTCGACTTGTCGGGGTCGATGCCCAGGGAGAACAGGCCGAAGTTGGCCACCTCCTGGGTGTCGAGCATCATGCCGACCTTGCCCTTGTACTTGGGGTTCCAGAGGTCCTGGATGCTCGTGACCTCGTCCACGTACTTGGGGTTGTAGGCGATGCCGGTCAGGCCGACGGTCCACGGGATCGTGTGGGTGTTGTTCGGGTCCCAGGTCGGGTTCTTGACCTTCTGGGCCGCGTTGGCCGCGAAGTTCGGCAGCTTGGAGTGGTCCAGCGGGACCAGGTAGCCCAGGGCGATGGCCTTGCTGAGCTGGAGGCCGTTCGTCAGGACCATCAGGTCGTAGCCGATGTCGTTGTCGGCGGCGAGCAGCGGCTGGATCTTGCCGAAGAACGTGGTGTTGTCCTGGATGGCCTCCTGGTAGGTCACCTTGATGCCGGTGTCGGCGGTGAACATCTCCAGGGAGGGATACCTCTTGCCGTCCTTGTCGATGTAGAGGGGCCAGTTGGCGAAGCGCAGGAGGTCGTTCTTCTTCTGGGAGGCCCAGAAGCCGGCGACGGCGTCCACCTTGGGCGCCTCCACCTTCTTGCCCTGGACGCCGCAGCCGGCGAGGGCCACGCCCGCCGCGGACAGCCCGGCCAGGCGGAAGGCGTCACGGCGGGTGATCGAGCGGCTCTGCGTCATACCCCGCAGGAAGGCCGGGTCATGTGAGTGGTGCATGGCGGTACTCAACTTCCGATCGCGTACGAGTGGCGCGGCTGCCACGACAACCAGACGGCGTCACCGCGTTCTGCCGTACTCGTGCTGTCAAGCGCGTTCTGCTGGAACACGGTGACCTCGGCGCCGTCTGCCAGGCTCACCGCGTAACTGTTGTAAAGGCCCAAGTAGACCACCTCGGACACGATGCCCGGCACGACGCTGAGGTCACCCGTCGGCTCCTCGGTGGAGATGGTGATCTTCTCGGGGCGCACGGTGACCGCGACCGGGTCGGCGACCTGGAAGCCGTCCCCGGCCACCAGGACCCGGCCCTCCTGCCCCAGCCTCAGTACGGCGGAGCCGGAGACGATCCGGTCCACGGTGCCGCTGAGGAGGTTGGAGGTGCCGATGAAGCCCGCCACGAACGCGGTGGACGGGCTCTCGTAGATCTCGCGGGGCGAGGCGAGCTGTTCGACCAGGCCGTCGTTCATGACGGCGATGCGGTCGCTCATGGTGAGCGCCTCGCTCTGGTCGTGCGTGACGTAGACGAACGTGATGCCGACCTCGCGCTGGATCCGCTTGAGCTCGATCTGCATGGCCTGGCGGAGCTTGAGGTCCAGGGCGCCGAGGGGCTCGTCCAGCAGGAGCGCGCGGGGCTTGTTGACGAGGGCACGGGCCAGGGCCACCCGCTGCTGCTGGCCTCCGGACATCTCCCGGGGGCGGCGCTTCTCGCGGCCGGTGAGGGCCACGATCTCCAGCATCTCGCCGACGCGCCGCTTGATCTCGGCCTCGCCGATCTTCTTGCGCCTGAGGCCGAAGGCGACGTTCTCCCAGACGTTCATGTGCGGGAACAGCGCGTAGGACTGGAAGACCATGTTCACGTCGCGCTTGTTGGGAGGGACGTCGGTGACGTCCTGGCCGTGCAGCCGCACCGTGCCGCGCGACGGATCCTCGAACCCGGCGATCATGCGCATCGTGGTGGTCTTGCCGCACCCGGAGGGCCCGAGGAGCGAGAAGAACTCGCCCTCGGTGATCGTCAGGGTCACTCCCTTTACCGCCTGGACGACTTCTCCGTGGGCGACGTACTCCTTGACGACTCCGTCGAGCTCGATGGCGGGCACCTGGGCGGAGGTGGAGGCGGCGGCGGCCGCCGCCTCCGTACCCGCCTGGATATCGGTCATACCAGGCTTATTCCCTCTGTTCGCGGCTATTCGCCGATGTAGTGCATTACATGCTTAACACGGAGATAATCATGCAACCCGAAAACGGAAAGATCCTTGCCGTATCCGGAGTGCTTGAAGCCACCGTGAGGCATCTCGGAGACAAACGGGATATGGGTGTTGACCCATACGACGCCAAAGTCGAGACGCTTCGACATCCGCATGGCCCGGCCGTGGTCGGAGGTCCACACCGAGCTCGACAGGCCGTACCTGACGCCGTTGGCCTTGGCCACCGCGTCGGCCTCGTCGGAGAAGGTCTGGACGGTGATGACGGGCCCGAAGACCTCGTTCTGCACCATCTCGTCGTCCTGCTGGAGGCCGTCGACGATGGTGGGAGCGAAGAAGTAACCCTTGTCGCCGACCTGGTGGCCGCCGGTCAGGACCTTGGCGTGGCCGGGGACCCGGTCGAAGAAGGCCGCGACGCGGGCGAGCTGGCCGGCGTTGTTGAGCGGGCCGTACAGGGCGTCCTCGTTGGACAGGTCGCCGGTCACGGTGCCCGCGGCCGCCTCGGTGAGCGCGGCCACGAACTCGTCGTGGACGTCCTCGTGGACCAGCACGCGGCAGGCCGCGGTGCAGTCCTGGCCACCGTTGTAGAGACCGGCCGTGGCGATGGCCTCGGCGGCGGCCTTGAGGTCCTTGACGTCGTCGAAGACGACGACGGGGGCCTTGCCGCCGAGCTCCAGGTGGACCCGCTTGAGGTCCTCGGCCGCGGACTTGGCCACGGCCATGCCCGCGCCGACCGAACCGGTGATCGCGACCATCTGGGCGGTCGGGTGGCCGACGACGAGGGCGCCGGTCTCGCGGTCGCCGACGACGACGTTGAAGACGCCCTTCGGCAGGATCTCCCCGAGGATCTCGGCCAGCTTGACCGTGGAGACCGGGGTGGTGTCGGAGGGCTTGAGCACGATGGTGTTGCCCGCGGCGAGCGCGGGGGCGATCTTCCAGACCGCCATCATCATCGGGTAGTTCCAGGGCGTGACCTGGCCCACGACGCCGATCGGCTCGTGCCGGATGACGGAGGTGTGGTCGGCGAGGAACTCGCCCGACGTCGGGCCCTCCAGGGTGCGCGCGGCGCCCGCGAAGAAGCGGAAGTGGTCGGCGGCCACCGGAGTCTCGTCCTCGGCCATGCGGGCACGCGGCTTGCCGGTGTTGAGGCACTCGGCCTCGTTCAGCTCCTCGGCGCGGGCGTCGACGGCGTCGGCCACCTTGAGCAGCAGGTTGGCCCGCTCGCCCGGGGTGAGCTGACTCCACGACTCGAAAGCGGCGGCCGCGGCGGCGTAGGCGTCGTCGACGTCCTCCGGGCCGGAGATCGGCGCCTGAAGATAGGCCTCTCCGGTACAGGGGTCGATGACATCGGAGAATCGGCCGCTCTTGGCGTCCACGAACTCACCATTGATGTAGTTGCGCAGACGGGTGGGCTCATGGTTCTCAACCGGGGTGGTCAACGTTGACCTCCTTGCACAGTGGGGCCGAGTTGTCGCGACTCTTACAGAGTAGGTGCCTCGCGACAAGGGATTTCGTTGTGAAGATACCAAATTGCTACGAATTCGCTTGACAGAGGCTCGAGAACTGACACCATGTCGCATCGGAGCCGCAACATGACGGCAACAGCCCCGCAACACGACGCCAGGGAGCGCGGATGACGACGCCGCCCAAGGTACGCCGCGAAAACGACGCCAGGCCAGGCCCCGTCGTCCTCGACGAGATCTCCAAGCAGATCATCGAACAGTTGCAGGGCGACGGACGCAAGCCGTACGCCGCCATCGGGAAGGCCGTGGGCCTGTCCGAGGCCGCGGTCCGCCAGCGGGTCCAGCGCCTGCTCGACGCGGGAGTCATGCAGATCGTCGCGGTCACCGACCCGCTGATCCTGGGCTTCCCCCGCCAGGCCATGATCGGCATCAAGTGCGAGGGCGACCTGGAGATCGTGGCCGACGAGCTGTCGGCCATCCCGGAGATCGACTACGTCGTCCTGACCGCCGGTTCCCTCGACATCATGGTCGAGGTCGTCTGCGAGAGCGACCAGCACCTCCTGGAGATCCTCGGCAAGATCCGCGCCATCCCCACCGTGCGCGCGACGGAGACCTTCGTCTACCTCAAGCTCCACAAGCAGACCTACTCCTGGGGCACTCGCTAGCCCCGCGCGCACGGCGGTCACGACGACCTCAGACCCTCCCGGCGGCCAGGGGCGTCACCGGCCGAGGTGCGCCTCCAGGACGCCGGCGAGGTCGGTGAGGAACTCGTCCACCTCGCTGACGGCGTAGCCGGGCTTGAGTATCACCGTGGCGAACCTGGCGGCGCGCACGTCGCCGGGGGTGACGGGCTGGTCGGTGGTGCCGCGCAGGGTGGCGACGACCCGGTCGAGGAAGGCGTCCACCTGGTCCTCGTTGTAGCCCATGCCCAGCCGTCCGGCCCGGAAGGCGGCCCGCTCCACCCTGGCCGCGTGCTCCTCGGACGCCGCGAGCGTCTCCTCGGACGTCGCGTACTCCGCGAACTCCGCGTACTCCTCCTCCGCGTACTCCTCGGATGCGGGCGGGAGGTCACCGGCCCGCGCCCCCTCACCTGTGGACCGAGGATCGGCTACGGACGGGGAGCCCTCGGCAGACGCATGGGACTCGGCCGCCCACCCGTTCTCACCAGCGGACGGGTGAGGCTCATCGGCCCGCCCACTCCCCCCGGCGGGCACATGGGGCTCAACGCTCCATCCGCTCTCACCAGTGGACATACGGGGCTCACCAGACCGGACGTCCTCGCCGGAAGACGCATGAGGCTCATCCTCCGCCCACCCGCTCTCCCCGGCGGCCGTACGGGACTCACCAGCTTGGACGTCCTCTCCGGCGGCCGTACGGGACTCACCCGCCTGGACGTCCTCTCCGGCGGGCGCATGGGGCTCAGCGGACCCCGCACTCCCCCCGGCGGGCGCGGGCGGTTGCTCCCGCCTCGGCCGAGGGCGGGGCGGCACCTGCCTGTGGCTCTCGGCGGGCCGGGTCTCGACGGCCACGATGAAGGCCTCCAGCGCGAAGTCCACGGCGATCTCGTGGTAACCGCCGAGTTTCGTACGGAACCGGGCGTCGCGGATCTCGTCGGCGGTGATCGGCTCCCCCTCCAGGGAACCCCGGCCGAGGGTGCCCTCGATCCGACGGACCAGGGCATCGACCTGGTCGGGGTCATATCCGGCACGCACTCCCAGCACCCGTGGAAAACGATTCAACCCCGGATCCCTTCTCGTCCCGTTTTCGGTGCCCCCATTCTGATCGGACACGGCCGGTAAAGCGAGTGATCGCGGTAGGGTGACGGCCTATGCGGCTCTCCCAGGTGTCTTTCCGATACTCACGCCGCGGCCCCTGGATCCTGCGGGACGTCGAGCTCATGCTCCGCCCGGGTTCCGTCATCGAGGTCACCGGCCGCAACGGCGCGGGCAAGTCCACCCTGCTGCGCCTGCTCGCCGGGATCATCCCCCCGTCCCGGGGCACGGTCACCGACCGGCCCCGCGTGGTCGGTTACGCCCCCGACGTCTTCCCCGTGGACCAGCCCTTCACCGTCACCGCCTACCTGACCCACATGACCAGGATCCGGCGCGCCTCCCCCGCCGCGGCCGACGAGCTGGCCGTACGGCTGAACGCCACCCACCTGATGGACCAGCCGGTCGGCGACCTGTCCAAGGGCAGCGCCCAGAAGATCGGGCTGATCCAGTCGCTGCTGGCCCCACCCGGCCTGCTGATCCTGGACGAGCCTTTCGCCGGGCTGGACGAGCAGACCCGCATCGAGCTCCCCGTCATCATCGGTGAGATCGCCGCGGGCGGCGGGACGGTCGTGGTCAGCGACCACCAGAACCAGCTCCAGAACTTCCCCGGAGCCGACCACTGGCTGGTCGCCACCGGCGCGGTCACCGCCCGGACCGGCGAGCGGCCGGCGCGGGCGGTCATCGAGGTGCTCGTGGACGCCGCCGAGGCCGACGGGGTCGAGCAGAAACTCCGCGCCGACGGCTACACCACCAGGCGGGCCTCGTGACGGCCGGAGGAACTCCCCCGGATGCCCGCGGCTCCGGCCCCGGCCCTGGCTTCAACGCCGGCTTCGGCTTCGGCCCTGACCCCGGCTCCGGCTCCAACCCCAGCTCCAACGCCGGCTTCGGCCCTGGCCATGGCTCCGGCTCCGGCTCCAGCCTCAGCTCCAGCCCTGGCTCCGGCTCCGGCTCCGGCTCCGGCTCCGGCTCCGGCTCCGAGAAGCCTCCCACCGGTGCGTACCCGCACCCGGCGGCCGGAGCGCGCCGATGACCTCCCCGCGGCACACTGGCACGCGGCGCATGCCCGGGAGGGGCCGATGATCGCCCTCGTCCGCTTCAAGCTGGCCGCCTACGCCCGGTCGCACCGGCTTTTCCAGCCGATGATCGGGCTGTTCGCGATGCTGGCCGTCTTCTACTCCTCGACGGTCCCGCCGGGCAGCGAGCTGTCCTCCTATGCCGACTCGGCCGGGCTGCTCGTCGTCGTCTTCGCCTGGGCCGCCCGGGGACTGCTCGACACCGAGCCGGCGACGCAGCGGCTGATCTCGATGACGGCGGCCGGCAGGCCCGGCCGGGAGGTCGGCGCCGGGCTGCTCGCCGCGCTCGCCGTCAACCTCGGGATGGCGGCGATCGCGATCGTGCTGCCGCTCGGCATCGGCTTCGCCGCCATGCCGTCCCCTGGCGATCTGGCGCAGGGCGTCGCGCTGCACCTGCTCGGCCTGATCGCCGGGACGGCGCTGGGCATGCTGACCAGCACGCCGATCCTGTCCTCCCCCGCCGTCTCGATGCTGGCCCTGTTCGGCGGCTACCTGGCCCTGCTGCTGATCAGCCTCACCCCGGTGGGCCGTTTCACGGTGCCGATCATGCCGTGGATGCGCGCGGCGAACGACGGCGCGCTCGGCGAGGCCCTGCCCACGCTCGCCGCCGCGACGCTCTTCTGGAGCGTCGCCGGAGTGGTCGCCTACGTACGGCTGCGCCGTACCCGCCCCTGAGCGGCCGGGCGTCGGCCGAGCCGTCTCCCGGGGTGACCGTCCGTCCGGGAGGGCTCGAGGTGCAGCCGCCCGCTTCCGAGGACTTCGACGAGGGAACGGCCGGCCCCGGCGTGTCCCCGAACCTCCCATGATCAACTTGCATGATCAATATGTCGCCATATCAATGGTCAGTGGCGGGTTCCAGCGGTTTAATATCTTTGATTCTGGCGCATCGAAAGTGGCGTGTGAGGCTGGAGTGATGACGTGACCGCGACGCCTGAAGGTGACGAGCTCACTGGCACCGGAGAGGCCGCCGGGGGACTGGTGGGCGCCGTCGTGGGCGAGGACGGCCTGCTGGCCAGGCTGCGGCTGGACGCGCGGGCGATGCGTTTCGGGTCCCAGGACCTGGCGGACCATATCGTCTCCGCCGTACGGGCGGCGCAGCAGGATCGGCTGGACCGGATGGACGAACCCGCCGCGCCCTCCGAGGAGGGCGTCCTTCCGGAGGAGTTCATGCGCCGCCTGGACGACATGGAGACCCAGGCGGCCCACGATTTCGCCCGTTTGACGTCGAGCCTCGACGAGGCGCTCCTCCGTCTGAAGGAAGGGTGAGATGTCATGACAAACGATGAGATCGCGTGGGATGTGGATGGCCGGCAGGCATCCGGCCGGAGATTCCGTACGCTGACAGACGAGCAACAGCAGTCCCACCAGAGCCTCCGGTCACAGATGGGCGACGGGAATCCGCTGCCCTATCCGGAGTTCGCCGGCCCCTATCAGGAATTCATCGGCGCGCTGTGCGGTGGCTCCGAGGAGTTGACCGCTCAGTGGGGCGGGGTCGGAGACGGCCAGGCCCTGATGGCGGCCCGGAACGCGCAGGCCGAGGCGGCTAACGGGGGTGAGGGCTGACCGTGGCGGCTGGACTTGATTCGATCGGTTTCGGCCTGCTGGGCGTTCCGCTGCCGCCGAACACCGACGAGCTTGAGCGGCAAGCCGGCGTGCTGGAGTCGGCGGCGGGCTCGCGGAGGTCGCTCGGTGACGACGGCGCTCGCGCGCACCGGCTCGGCGAGCGGAACGCCGGCGTCGCCAACGACGCGCTGGACGAGCACGTGGCGGGAAAAGCCGGCCTGTTGTCGCGGACCACCGCTCAGACGCAGCACGTCTCGGTGGCGGCGAGCGTTTCACAAATTGCGACGACCGTGGTCAAGTGGGCCGGGGGGCTGCTCGCCGGGCTGGCCGGGCTCGCGGGGCTCGCCGCTCTCACTCCGCAGGGACGGGCGATGCTGGCGCTGCGATTGCGGCCGTTCGCTCATCGGGTACAGGGGTGGATCCGGGCCGCCATGCAATCTGTCGGCCGGCTCTTCACCCGCCTGGCAGACCTGGTGCGCGGAACGACGGCCAAGCAGCGGGTCGGCCAGCGGTTGACAGCGGAACAGCAGCAGATGCAGCGCGTCGGGGCAGTGAAGCGCGCCGAGTTCATACAGACCAAGGCCATGCGCGCCAGGATCTCGACGGGCCGGGCCACTGAGAGCATGGGTCGGGCCGAGGAACGGCTGCGCAGAGCCGAATCGGCTGTGAGCGAGGCCAGGCAGACCGCCTTCGCCAGGATCGGCCCCGCATTCGCCCGCGGGGATATCAAGTCCTTCCAACTGCAACATCTCAGGGAAAGAGGCTTGGCCAACCACCCTTGGCTGGATGACCTGGAAAGGTCACACCTCTCCCGGCAGGCGACGCAGTTGGAGCAGGTCGAAGCACAGCTCGGCAGGCACACGGCCGCGCATCTGGACGACGCGCAACGCCATGTGAACGAGGGGCTCCATCTCGCCAGAACGCACAGGATGGATGCGCCCGACCTCCACAGGCTCCGGAACGAGCTGGCAGAACTCGCCGCCCGCCGTTCCGAACTGACCGACCGGGCGTGGACCACCCGTATGGACATCAACGGCCCCTTCAAGATCCAGGACATGTACCCGATCTGACGGCCATCCGTCGGGAAACGCTCGCCGGCGCCCCGGCCGGTCGCCGCCCCCTTCCGCCCTGACCGGCATGTCCTCCGTACTGGTCAGGCCATCGGCACGGCGGCCGTCGCCGAGGCCGGCCAGGGCGGTCCGGTCAAACCTGGTTGCGGTCCGGCCGCAGGTGACCTAGGTTGCTGGCAACGCGTCGACGGAGACGAGTAGTCCGGGAACAGCGCGGGTCAGAGAGCCGCCGGTAGCTGCGAAGGTGGTCTCGCGCCCCCGGTCGAAGACACTCCCGAGCGCGGGGAGGAACGGCCCGCCGCATGCCGGCCGGGTCCAATGCCCCGCCGGCCGGCCCCCGTCACCGGGCCAGAACGAGGCCGCCGCCTCACCGGGTCCACCGAGCGGCGGTGGCGAAAGTGCGGTGGCACCGCGAGTTCCCTTCTCGCCCGCACTCCCAAGGGATCAGTTCATACTCCGTGAGGGAATGTGATGATCCATCGAGTCCTCGCCGCCGACCTGCCCCGGCACGTCGGCCGCCATGTCCGTCTCGCCGGCTGGCTGCATCGCCGCCGCGACCTGAAGTCCGTCTCCTTCCTCGTGATCCGTGACCGCTCCGGTCTCGCCCAGGTCGTGCTCAGTCAGCCCGTGCCGTACCCCGAGGAGACGGTCCTGCGGATCAGTGGCACCGTGGTCGCGAACCCGCAGGCCCCGGGCGGCGCGGAGCTGACCGCTCCGGTGATCGAGGTGCTGGCCGAGGCGGTGGAGCCGCCGCCGTTCGACCTCTACCGGCCCACGGTCCCCGCCGCGCTGCCGACGATCCTCGACCACTCCCCGGTCGCGCTCCGCCATCCCCGGCTACGGGCGCCCTTCGAGATCGCCGCGGCCGGCGTCGCCGGATTCCGGGCCGCACTGGACGGGCTCGGGTTCGTCGAGAGCCAGACTCCGAAGATCGTCGGCACCGCCACCGAGTCGGGGGCCGACGTTTTCGGCATCGACTACTTCGGCCGCCCCGCCTTCCTCGCCCAGTCGCCGCAGTTCTTCAAGCAGGCCCTGGTCGGGGTCTTCGAACGGGTCTACGAGGTGGGACCGGTCTTCCGGGCCGAGCCCCACGACACCGCCAGGCACCTGGCGCAGTACACGAGCCTGGACGCCGAGCTGGGATTCGTCCGCGACCACCGCGACGTGATGGCGGTGCTGCGGGAGGCCCTGGCGGGCATGCACGCGGCGGCGGCCGAGCGGGCCGCCGGGGCCCTGGAACTGCTGGGGATCGAGCCGCCCGAGGTTCCCGGCGAGATCCCGGCGATCCACTTCGCCGACGCGCAGGAGCTGCTGGCCCGGCACACCGGTGAGGACCCGCGAGGGGAGCCCGACCTCGCCCCCGCGCACGAGCGCTGGCTGGGTGAGTGGGCGCTGCGCGAGCACGGGTCGGAGTTCCTGTTCATCACCGGTTATCCGATGGTCAAACGCCCCTTCTACACGCACCCGGACCCGGAACGACCGGAGTTCTCCCGGAGCTTCGACCTGCTCTTCCGGGGGCTGGAGCTGGTCACCGGCGGGCAGCGGCTGCACCGGCACGCCGACTACCTCGCGGCGCTGGCCGCCCGGGGCGAGGACCCGCAGGCGTATGCGGGCTACCTGGCCGCCTTCGCCCACGGCATGCCTCCGCACGGCGGCTTCGCGATCGGCCTGGAGCGCTGGACCTCACAGTTGACGGGCGCCGCCAACATCAGGCAGACCACGCTGTTCCCCCGGGACCTGCACCGCCTGACGCCGTAGAGGCCCCGCCTCGCGCCCATCACCGCAGGTCACGCCTGCCGCACGCGGTGATGGGCGGGATGGCGTCTCGCCTCCGCGCAGGTCACGGAGATCAGGTCCGGGCCGTGACGCCGTCCCGCCGGGTCCGGGCGGCGTGCTACTCGGCGGCGGCGAGCTGGCCGCAGGCGCCGTCGATCTCGCGGCCCCGGGTGTCGCGGACGGTCACCGGGACGCCGTGGAACTCCAGACGGCGGACGAAGGCCCGCTCGTCCTCGGGACGGGAGGCCGTCCACTTCGAGCCGGGAGTGGGGTTGAGCGGGATCAGGTTGACGTGCACCAGCTTGTTCTTGATGAGCTTGCCGAGCAGGTCGGCCCGCCATTCCTGATCGTTGATGTCCTTGATCAACGCGTACTCGATGGAGACGCGGCGCTTGGTCGTGGCCGCGTAGTTCCAGGCCGCGTCGAGAACCTCGGCGACCTTCCAGCGGGTGTTGATCGGCACCAGGGTGTCGCGGAGCTCGTCGTCGGGCGCGTGCAGGGAGAGCGCCAGCGTCACCGGCAGGCCCTCGGCGGCGAGCTTGCCGATCGCGGGGACCAGGCCGACGGTGGAGACCGTGACGCCCCGGGCGGAGATTCCCAGGCCGTCGGGCGAGGGCTCGACCATCCGGCGCACGGCGCCGATCACGGCCTTGTAGTTTGCCAGCGGCTCGCCCATGCCCATGAAGACCACGTTGCTGACCCGCCCGGGGCCGCCGGGGACCTCGCCGGCGGCCAGGGCCCGCGCACCGGCGACGACCTGCTCGACGATCTCGGCGGTGGTCATGTTGCGGGTCAGACCGGCCTGGCCGGTGGCGCAGAACGGGCAGTTCATGCCGCAGCCGGCCTGGGAGGACACGCACATGGTGGTGCGGTCGGTGTAACGCATGAGGACCGACTCGACCAGCGCGCCGTCGAACAGCCGCCACAGGGTCTTGCGGGTGGTGCCGCCGTCGGTCGTCATCTCCCGGACCGAGGTCAGCAGCTTGGGGAACAGCGCGGCGGCGAACTTCTCCCTGGCCGCGGCCGGCAGGTCCGTCATGAGCTCGGGATCGCCGTTGAGCTTCTCGAAGTAGTGCCGGGAGAGCTGGTCGGCGCGGAACGGCTTCTCACCCAGCTCGGCGACGACCGCCCGGCGCTCGGCCATGGTCAGGTCGGCCAGGTGGCGCGCGGGCTTCGCCCTGCGGGGCGCCACGAAGGTGAGCTGGCCGGGTGCGGGGGTCCCGGGCGGGCTGACAGTCGACAAGTCCAACGCCTTCTCTCGACGGTTACTCGAAGCGGTACTCGACTCTGATCTAGAGTCCGGAGGTATGGCGACAATCCGCCCCTCAGGCGAGCGGGGAGACGGCGTCGAGGTCGTGCTCACCGACATCAATCCCTACGGGAGCCGCACCCTGGTGGTCGAACGCGACGAGACTTCCTCGGTAGCTTACCTGTGCGGGCCCGGAGGCATGGTTCACGGAGCGGTATGGCTGGCCAACCACGGCCCGGCCCCGGAGACGATCGACCAGAGACGCCTGACCTCCGAACTGCCTCCGGCGGCGCCCCGTGCGAACACCCGGCACCCCGACGGCCGGCCTCCGCTGGGCACGCTGCGACCGCTGTGGTTCGAGGAGGGCGACGGCGTCGCCCTGTACGAGAACGACGAACTGCTCGCGGTCATTCCTGGCTGGGCGGACATGGGCAGGGGCATGCCGGGCTACTCCCGTGACGCGGTGGGCGAGTCACCGTTCGCCTGGTCGCTGGAGGAGGCTTACGAGGGGCTGGCCCCCCGCCTGGCGAAGGCCCGCGCCTACTGGGACTGGCGGGGCGGCGACGGCGCCTGGGCCTCGTTCCAGCAGTTCGTGATGGGCCATCTGGACCGGGCGGTCGGGACGGCGGGCCGGTTCTGGGACGCGGGCGGCGACCGGCTGCCCACGGTCGGCATCACCGAACGGCCGCCGGAAGGGGAGCGGGAGCACACGATCCTGTCCACGGTGGGGATGAGCTGCCAGCGGATGCCCACCGTCGAGCAGTACATCGACCGGCCGGACGCCTACGCCCGGGTGGAGCTCGCCGTCGCCACCGCCGGTGACGCGCGGGACGCGGCACGGCTGTTCCTGTGGCTGGGCCAGTACCCCTGGCATTCGGTCACCTGGCTGGGGCACGGTCACACCGCGAAGTGGTACCACCGGCCGGAGACGTTCCCGCTCGGCCCCGCCTACAGCGGCGTCATCATGCTGACCGGGCTACCCGGCCTGCCGGACCCGTCGGGCTTCACCTTCGGCGGGGACGCCGTGCAGTGGCTCTGGCTGGTCCCGATCACCGCCGGCGAGCTGCGCCTGGTCGCGGAGAACGGCTACCGGGCGCTGCTCCCCCGGCTGTCGGCCGACCGGCTCACCCGGCCGAGCTGACCGGCTCCCTCCAACGGAACATCCCACTTCCCCGGGCCGGATGACCGGCTCCCCCGGATGGGGATGATCGGTCCACGCGGGCTGGACGACCGCACCGCGCAGCCCGGGAACGGTGCCCGGCACCGCTCGCACGGCCCGGGTGAGCGGCGTCAGACGAGTCAGACGAGCAGGGTGAGCAGCACCCAGACCGGGATCAGCGCGGCGACGAGAGAGTCGAGCCGGTCCATCAGGCCTCCGTGGCCGGGCAGCAGGCTGCCCATGTCCTTGACCCCGAGGTCCCGCTTGATCACCGACTCGACGAGGTCGCCGAGGGTGGCGAAGACCACCACGACGGCGCCGATCAGCACGCCCTTCCAGACGTCGTCCTCCAGCAGCCACGCCACCAGCCAGCCGCCCACGGCCATGCACGCCAGCGCGGACCCGGCGAAGCCCTCCCAGGTCTTCTTCGGGCTGATCAGCGGGGACATCTTGTGCTTGCCCAAGGAAATTCCTGCGAAATATCCGCCTATGTCACTCGCGACCGTGGTGGCGATGAAGACGACCACCCGATCGGGACCGTCGAGCGGATGCGCGAGCAGCAATGCCACGAACGCGGCGAGCAACGAGGGGTAGACCGTGACCAGGATGGTCGCGGCCGTGTCGCGGACGTAGCCCTCGGTGCCCCGGAACATCCGCCACATCATCAGCACGAGCACCGTCATCGCGAAGATCCCGACCAGCCAGGCGGGACCGCCGTAGTAGGCGCCCACCACCATGGCGGCCATCCCGGCCAGGACCGGGATCATCGGGACGTTGATGTCCCGGGCGGCGAACGACTGGACCAGTTCGGCCACGCCGACGCCCACCGCCGCGATCACCACGGCCAGGAAGAGCACTTCGACAAAGTAGAGGGAGCCGATGGCCACAGCTCCCAGACCGGCACCCACCGCGATCGCGACGGGAAGATTCCGGCCGGTACGGCTACCGCCCGCCGCAGATTCCAAGGGGTCCTACTCTCATGCACAAAATCCTTGTCCCGCGCGGGTCTCCCGCGCGAGACAAGGATGAGGGGGGCTCAGACTTCGAGCAGCTCGGCTTCCTTGTGCTTGAGCAGCTCATCGATCTTGGCTACGTGCTTCTGGGTGAGGTCGTCGAGCTCCTTCTCCGCACGACGCACCTCGTCCTCGCCCGCCTCGCTGTCCTTGACCATCTTGTCGAGGGTCTCCTTGGCGTTGCGGCGGATGTTGCGGATGGAGACCTTGGACTGCTCCGCCTTGTTCCGGGCGACCTTGATGTACTCCCTGCGGCGCTCCTCCGACAGCTCCGGGAAGGCCACACGGATGACCTGGCCGTCGTTGCCGGGGTTGACGCCGAGGTCGGAGTTGCGGATCGCCTTCTCGATCGCGGCCATCGAGCCCTTGTCGAAGGGCTGGATGATGACCATGCGAGCCTCGGGGACGTGGAACGAGGCCAGTTGCTGAATGGGAGTGGGCGTCCCGTAGTACTCAGCGCTGATCTTGTTGAACATCGACGGGGTGACCCGGCCCGTGCGGATACCGGCGAAGTCGTCCTTCGCCACCGACACTGCCTTGTCCATCTTTTCCTCGGCTTCGAGGAGGGTATCGTCGATCACAGCGGCTCCCTGTCTTCTCGGTCACTCACCATTGTTCACGCGCTTCGCGGGACGCTCCTACGTCGCGCACCACTCCGCCCGCTACGTCAGGTTCGCTCCCTATTTCCCTGCCGGACTCACCAGCGTGCCGATCTTCTCACCGTGCACCGCCCGCAGGATGTTGCCCTCACCCATGAGGTCGAAGACCACGATGGGCAGGCCGTTGTCCATGCACAGGCTGATGGCGGTGGCGTCCATGACACCGAGACCGCGGGTCAGCACCTCACCATATTCGAGGTGGTCGAACCGGACGGCGTCGGGGTTCTTCCTGGGGTCGGAGTCGTAGACGCCGTCCACCTGGGTGCCCTTGAGCAGCGCCTCGGCACCGATCTCCAGCGCGCGCTGCGCGGCGCAGGTGTCGGTGGAGAAGAACGGTGAACCGAGCCCGGCCCCGAAGATGACCACGCGCCCCTTCTCCAGGTGGCGGATGGCGCGGCGGGGCAGGAAGGGCTCCGCGACCTGCTGCATGGTGATGGCCGTCTGGACGCGGGTCTCGATGCCCCGCTTCTCCAGGAAGTCCTGAAGGGCCAGACAGTTGATCACTGTGCCGAGCATGCCCATGTAGTCGGCCCGGGCGCGGTCCATGCCGCGCTCGGACAGGGCGGCGCCACGGAACATGTTGCCCCCGCCGACCACGACCGCGACCTGCACGCCCTTGCGGACGGCCTCGGCGATCGAGTCGGCCAGGTGACCGACGACCGCGGGGTCGATGCCCAGCGGCTCGCTGCCGGCGAACGCCTCGCCCGACAGCTTCAACATGACCCGCTTCCAACGGAGCGGGCCCGAATACGACGAAACCGCCGACGTAGCGGGTTCTGAGTTCTCCGACACGGCGGCGGCCTCCTCGTTTAGTGCCCTGCTGCCGAGAGCAGCTGAGTCAAGATTAAGCCTGGCCGACCTTGAAGCGGACGAAGGCCTCGACCTTGACGCCGTTCTCGTCGGCGAACTTCGCGATGGACTTCTTGTTGTCCTTCACGAAGGCCTGCTCAAGCAGAGTGAAGTCCTTGTACCAGCCGTTGATGCGACCGTCGACGATCTTGCCGATGGCGGCCTCGGGCTTGCCCTCCTCGCGGGTCATCTCCTCGAAGAGCGCGCGCTCCTTCTCGATGACGTCGGCGGGGACCGCATCCGGGTTGAGGTACTTCGGAGCCATCGCGGCGGCGTGCTGCGCGATGTCCTTGGCGACCTGGGCGTTGGCGGTGTCGAGCTGCACGAGCACGCCGACCGCCGGCGGAAGCTGCGGGTCGGTCTTGTGCATGTAGGAGCCGATGAAGCCACCCTCGAGCACCGCGAAACGGCGGATCTCGATCTTCTCGCCGAGCGCGGCGTTGGCCTCGTCCAGGTGCTCCTTGACGGACTTGCCGTCGAGGACGGACTCGAGCAGCGCGGGCACGTCTGCCGGCTTGCTGTCCAGGATGTGCTCGACGACCTGGGCGGCCAGCTCCTGGAAGCGCTCGCCCTTGGCGACGAAGTCGGTCTCGCAGTTGAGCTCGAGCAGCGCGGCGGCGGAGTCGCCGGCCTGCTTCAGGGCGACCAGGCCGTTGGAGGCGGTGCGAGCCTCACGCTTGCCGACGTCCTTGGCGCCCTTGAGACGCAGGAGCTCGACGGCGCGGTCGAAGTCGCCCTCGGACTCCTCAAGAGCCTTCTTGCAGTCCATCATGCCGGCGGCGGTCAGCTCACGAAGCCGCTTGACGTCGGCCATGTTCACGGAAGCCATTGTCTTTTCCTCGCGGGGATCATCACTGATCTCAGAAGTCGGCATGAGATCAGGTGGCTGGGTGGATCGGGTGGATGCGCTCGCCTGAGCGCATCCACCCGGAAGGGTCTTGCGGGTCGTACGGCTGGGCCGTACGGAAGGGCCTAGGCCTGCTTCTCGGTGCCCTCGGCCGGGGCCTCAGCCTCGGCGTCGTTCTCGGCGACCGGAGCCTCGACCTCGACCTCGGCGGCCGGGGCCTCAGCCTCGACGGCCTCGGCTTCGGCGGGAGCCTCGGCCTCGGCGGCCGGAGCCTCAGCCGCCGGAGCCTCGGCGGCCGGAGCGGCCTCGGCGCCGGCGAGGAGCTCCTGCTCCCACTCGGCGAGCGGCTCGGCGCCACCGGCGACGGCCGGCTTGTCGTCGCCGCGGTTGGCGCCGGCGCGGGCCATGAGGCCGGCGGCGACGGCGTCGGCGACGACGCGGGTCAGCAGGCCGACGGCGCGGATGGCGTCGTCGTTACCCGGGATCGGGTAGTCGACCTCGTCCGGGTCGCAGTTGGTGTCGAGGATCGCGACGACCGGGATGTTCAGCTTGCGGGCCTCGCTGATCCCGATGTGCTCCTTCTTGGTGTCGACGACCCACACCGCACTGGGAACGCGGGACATGTCGCGGATACCGCCGAGGGTGCGCTCCAGCTTCTCCTTCTCACGACGGCGCATGAGGAGCTCCTTCTTGGTGAGCCCCGACGCGGCGACGTTGTCGAAGTCGAGCTCCTCGAGCTCCTTCAGACGCTGAAGCCTCTTGTGCACGGTGGAGAAGTTGGTGAGCATGCCGCCCAGCCAGCGCTGGTTGACATACGGCATGCCGACACGCGCCGCCTGCTCGGCGATGGCCTCCTGGGCCTGCTTCTTCGTGCCGATGAACATGATCGTGCCGCCGTGCGCGACGGTCTCCTTGACGAAGTCGTAGGCCCGGTCGATGAAGGCCAGCGACTTCTGCAGGTCGATGATGTAGATGCCGTTGCGCTCGGTGAAGATGAAGCGCTTCATCTTCGGGTTCCAGCGACGAGTCTGGTGACCGAAGTGAACGCCGCTCTCGAGCAGCTGTCGCATGGTGACGACGGGGGTGGACATGTGATTGTCCTCCAGGTCGGGGCGCCCGTCCGGGCGCAGTTCTCGGTTGACGCGGCAGCCCGCGGCTGCCGCCCTGATGCCCCGAACCGGCTCCAGCCGGGCTCTCACCCGGACCGAGGGAAACGATTCTTGACGGGGCATGCGAAGTCGGCCTGTGAGTGACAGGCCATCGAAAAGTGTACCCGCAGCCGGGCCTCGCCCTGACCTCAGCGCGTCAAGAGCGCCTTATCGTTCCCGGCCGTTTCCGGAGGGATCCATGGCGGCCGCCATCGTTTCGGATCACTCCCGGGGGAGCCCGTGCGGCCGGCGCTCGACACGGGGGAAGAGGCTCACCTGCGCCTCGGAGATCCGCGCCCCGGCCGGCGCCTGGGACCGCTGCCGGACGGTCGCGCGATAGGGGGAGAGCAGCTCGTCGATCTGCTCGTTCAGCCGTCCGAGCTCCTCGGCGTCGACCAGCAGGACCTGGCGGCTGAACGTCGAGGCCTTCCGCCACTCGGGAGGCTCGCGGTCGTAGTTGCTCAGGGCCCGGGTCAGCTCGCCGGCCGCCTGGTCGCGCACGGCCTTGATCAGCAGATCCTTGGCCGCCCGGACCTCCGGCCGGTCATCGGGCTCGTTGCTGACGGTGAAGCCGCCCGGAGTGGACCTCCACAACCTCTCCCTGCCGTCGCCGCGCGCCGGCGCGTCCTCGGCGAAGCCGTACTTGGCGAGCATGCGCAGGTGGTAGCTCGCCGCGCTCGGCGTGACCCCGACGACGTCGGCGACCTCGGTCGCGGTGGCGGGCCCCTCGGACTGGAGCCGGTTCAGGATGGCGAGCCGCGCCGGATGCGCCAGCGCGCGCATCGCCGTGGGATCGGTGAGCGGCCTGCGTGCCTCGGTCATGTGCAAACCGTACCCACTTCCGGTCTGAAGGATTGCCTTCACAACTATGAAGGGTTATCTTCATAGTTGTGAAGCGTTCCCTTCAGAAATCGGTGTGACTCACATGTTCCAGCCCATCCCCCTGCGCAAACAGCGTGACTACCGGCTGCTGCTGTCCGCCCGCGCCGTCTCCGAGACCGGGGCCGAGGTCACCCGGCTGGCCGTGCCGCTGACCGCCGCCACCCTGCTCGGCGCCTCCCCCGCCCAGATGGGCATGCTCACCGCCGCCGCCTCGCTGCCCTACCTGCTGATCGGGCTCCAGGCGGGCGCGGTCGCCGACCGGCTGCGACGGCACCGCCCGGTCATGATCGGCTGCGAGCTGGTCTCGGCCGGCGCGATCCTCACGATCCCCGCCGCCTGGATCGCCGGGCTGCTGACCGTGTCGTGGCTGATCGCGGTGACGTTCGTCGTCGGCACGTGCTCGGTGATCTTCCGGGCCTTCAACTTCCCCCACCTGGCCGTGGTGGTCCACGAGAGCCAGCGCTCCCAGGCCCTGGCCGGGTTCCAGTCGGCCCACTCGCTCGCGGTCGTAGGCGGGCCCGGTCTCTCCGGCCTGCTGGTCCAGGCCGTCACCGCGCCCTTCGCGATGCTGATCGACGCGGTGTCCTTCCTGATCTCGGCGCTCCTGATCCGCGGCATCAAGGCACCGGAGACCCACACGCCCGCTCCCCCGCGCGGCATATGGACAGAGATCCGTGAGGGCCTGCGCGCCGTGGTCGTGGACCCGACGCTGCGTGCGCTCTGCGGCTCCGGGGTCACGATCAACTTCTTCGGCAGCGCCTACATGGCTCTCTTCGTGATCTACGCGCTCACCGTCCTGGGCCTGCCCGCCGGGATGGTCGGCGTGATCACCGCGTGCTTCGGCGTGGGCGGCCTGCTGGGCGCCCTCATCACCTCCCGTCTGGTCAAGAGGCTCGGCGAGAACCGGATGCTGACCTGCGCGGCGCTGCTGTTCCCGCTCGACTTCGTGGTCGCGGCCCTCGCCTCCGGACCGGCCTGGGCCAAGTTCGCCCTCATGTCCGCCAGCGCGCTCATCAGCGGCGCGGCCATCATCTCCTTCTCCATCTGCTTCGGCGCGATCACCCTCAGGGAGGCTCCCGTGGAGCTGCGCGGCCGGATCAACGCCACGATGGGCTTCGCCATGCAGGGCGTCCTCACCCTCGGCGGGCTGTTCGGCGGCGTCATGGGCGAGCTGCTGGGGCTGCGCCCGGTGCTGTGGATGTGCGCGGCCGGGGTGGCGCTCATCATGATCCCGACGGTCTGGCTCTCCCCGCTGCGCCGTTCCTCCGCACAGCGAACACGATGAGCCCGGCGACCAGCCAGACCAGACCGACGAGCTTGGCGAGGGGACTGGCCAGGGCGATGATCCAGATCGCGACCAGCGCGCCGGCGACCGGCACCAGCAGGTGCCGCAGCCAGTCCCGGCTCCCTCGCCGGATCCGGAAATACCCGATGACGGAGGCGTGCAGCATCGCGAAGGCCGACAGCGCGCCGATGTCCACGATCGACACCAGCACGTCGAGGCCGTCGTCCCGGCTCGCCGCCCAGACGGAGACCACCAGCGTGACCGCCCCGGCGCTGAGCAGCGCCACCCGGGGCGTCCCCGACCGGGGATCCACCGACGACAGCGCGCGAGGCAGCCCGCCGCCCCTGGCCATGCCGTACAGCAGCCGCCCGGCCGCCGCCACCGCCGCCATCGCGGCGAACGCCGGGCCCACCGCCTTGGCGATCTTCATGAGGGTGGCCAGCCAGGGCGCGACCGCCACGCCCGTCACGTCGTAGAAGGCGGTGCCCTGCGCGGCCGGGTGCGCGGCCAGTTCCGCCGGGGGCACCGGGTCCAGCACCCCGGCCAGGTAGGTCTGGACCGCGAACAGCGCACCGGCCACCCCCAGGCAGAGCAGCACCGCCCTGCCCACCTGGCGGGAGTCGCCGCTCGTCTCCTCGGCGAAGGAGGCGATGGCGTCAAAACCGAGAAACGACAGGACCGCCACCGAGACGGCTCCGATCACCGCGGCCACCGTGGTCCCCCCGACCCCGGTGAACGGCGACAGCCACGGCCTGGCAGGTCCCTCCCCGACCAGCACCGCCACCGCCATGACCACGAACACGGCCAGCACCGTCACCTCGGCGAGGAGCACCACGAGGCCCACCCGGGCGGCCAGCCGTACTCCGGAGACGTTCAGCGCGGTGGTCACCGCGAAGGCCAGCGCCGTGAAGGCCCAGGCGGGAACGGCCGGGAACAGCGCGTGCAGCGCGATCCCGGAGAACAGGTACGCCACGCTGGGGATGAGCAGATAGTCGAGCATCACCAGCCAGCCGGCCAGGAACCCGGCCCCGGCCCCCAGCCCCGCCGACGCGTAGGCGAACACCGACCCCGCCTCCGGCACCACCCGCGACATCTGCGCGTAGGAGATGGCGGTGAAGGCCATGGCGATCGTGGCGACGACGTAGACGAGAGCCACCGCGCCGTTGCTCTTGGCGTCGAGCACCCCGAACACGCCCACCGGAGCCAGCGGCCCGATGAACAGCAGCCCATAGACGATCAGGTCCCGAGCCGAGAGCGTACGGCGCAGGGCCCCCTGCTCCTTCACCCCGTGTTCTTCCACGTCAGCCCCCTTGTCCGAGGCTACGGGG
>NZ_NGFP01000125.1 GCF_002149035.1 Streptosporangium minutum | reverse complement strand
GCGGGCGTCCGGCCTCCGGGACGGGCGAGACGTCCCGGGGGTCCCGGCCGGCGTCCGGGGGGACGGGACGCAGACCGGTCCGGGGGAGGGTCAAGGGACGGCAGGCGGACGGCGCGCAGTCCTCGGAGAGCGCGACCGGCGGCAGGGCGGGGTTGCCCGCGGGGAGCGGCGCGCTGCTGCTGCTGGCCGTGCTGGCCGTACCGTGCGTGGTGGCCACGGTGATCTGGCCGCTGGCCACCTTCGCCGTCACCGGGCTCTTCGCCGTCCTGGCCCGCACGATCTGGGCCGGGCGCTGGCTGGTCAGGAAGCGCAAGTCGGCCAGGGTGCGGGGCCTCCTGCGGGTCGTGGGCTTCCCGCCGACCTTCGTGGTGTCGCTGCTGACCGCGCTGGCCTGGCCGGGGCTGCCCGCCGCGGCCCTCGCGGGCTTCGTGCTGTGGTTGGTCCTCGGCGCCTCGCTGCCGCCGGAGTGGTGGCTGCGCCCCGCTCCCGTCGCGGTCGCCGGCATCGTGTTCGGCGTGGTCTGCGGTGCGATCATCGGCCGCGAGGTCGAGAGGATCAGCTCCGTGATCCCCGAACTCCGCAAGGAGGGACTGCGGGCGCTGGCCGTACTGGGCGGGTTCGTCGCACTGTGCGCGGCGGCCGTGCGGGTGGTCGCCCTGCTGGTCTGAGGGCCCGAGCTGGTCTGAGGGCCCGAGGGCGGGGATGCCCCGTCGGCGGGCCGATGGTTTCCGTTGACGGATCCGTCGGCGGGACGGATCCGCAGGTGGGAGCAGGAAGGTTCAGAAGCTGGCAGGAAGGTCCAGAAGACGAGCTTCTGGACCTTTTCCCGGGCTCCGCCTAGTTGCCGTCGCGGCGGGAGAAGCGGTTGAAGATGCGCTCTCCGGCGTTGACCGCGCCCTCGGCCACGTCACGCAGGACGCCGATGAAAGGGTCCTGGGACTGCGACCACGACTCGCGGTAGGAGCGGGCGGCGGCCTTGATCTCTTCGGAGATCTTGGCATTGGAGTCGTCGGCCCGGCGGGGGTATTCGCCGCCGATGATCCTTTCGTACTCGCCGCCGCGGCGCCACTTGTCCAGCTCGGCGACCCGGGAGACCGCGAACGGGTGGGTGCTGCCGAGCAGGTTGAGGACCTTGAGCAGGCCGTCACGGACGTCGCCCGCCGTGTCGTACTCGCGTGCCTGGTCGAGGAAGGCCTCGATGTTCATCTCGTGCAGGCGCGATCCGCCGGCGAGCTTCATCAGCGCGCGCAGCGCGGCGTCGGTGTCCTGGCCGCAGAGCAGGCCGCCGCGGTCGGCGGAGAGCTCGGACTTGCGGTGCCACTCCTCCAGGCCCGCGACGATCGCGCGCAGGCCGATGTAGCCGAGCGGGATCCAGGCCACCCGGGTGGCCAGGCGGGTGAGGATGTCCAGCATGGTGCGGTAGACCGCGTGGCCCGAGAGGATGTGCGCGGTCTCGTGGCCGATGACGAAGCGCTGCTCCTCCTCGTCCATCAGGTCGAGCAGGCCGGTGCTGACGACGATGAACGGGTCGTCGAAGCCGATCGCCTTGGCCTGGACCAGCGGGCTCTGCTGGACGTAGACCTCGGGGATGCGGTGGAGGTCGAGTGTGTAGGCGGCGTCACGGCCCATGTCGTGCAGCGCGCGGAACTGGGTGTCGCTGGTGCGCACGGCCGAGGCGAGGTAGATCAGGCGCAGGCGGCGCTCGCTGACCAGTCCGGACATCTGCTTGAGCACCGTGTCGAACCCGCTGAGCGAGCGCAGAGCGACCAGCGCGGACCGGTCAGCGGGATGTTCGTAGGCACGCGAGCTGATTCCGGGAAGCTGCACGCGGTTGCGATCCGGGGTGGTGGTCATGTCCGGCATGCTACGTCGGGGGGGCCTGGCACGCGCGGGGGGTGACTAAAAGCCGTGCATGGCTTACGCGTATGGTCCGTTGCATGATGAACGCGCCTACCGGCCGGGGAAAGCGACGTCTGGGCGTCATGGGCGGCACCTTCGACCCGATCCACCATGGTCACCTGGTCGCCGCCAGCGAGGTCGCCCACCACTTCGACCTCGACGAGGTGGTCTTCGTCCCGACCGGGCGTCCATGGCAGAAGGCCGACAAGACGGTCTCCGCACCTGAGGACCGCTATCTGATGACGGTCATCGCGACCGCCTCCAACCCGCGCTTCTCGGTGAGCCGGGTGGACATCGACCGTCCCGGCCCGACCTTCACCATCGACACGCTGCGGGAGATCGCCGCCGCCTGGGGCTCGGACGTCGAGCTGTACTTCATCACCGGAGCCGACGCCCTCGCCCAGATCCTGAGCTGGCGTGACGTCGAGGAGCTGTTCACCATCGCCCACTTCGTCGGCGCCACCCGGCCCGGCCACATCCTGCACGACCCGGGGCTGCCGAAGGGAAAGGTCAGCCTGGTGGAGATCCCGGCGCTGTCCATCTCGTCCTCGGAGTGCCGGGAACGGGTCGCCTCGGGACAGCCCATCTGGTATCTCGTGCCGGACGGTATCGTTCAGTACATCAACAAGCGTGGTCTCTACCGCTACGTGAGCCCCCGATCGGACCGCTGATTCGTCCGCGGCACGGAATCGGGCGGCACACGACAGGCGTTGTACCTATGGCGCCTCTTCAACGAGCGCCCGATCGGGCACCCTGATAGGTGACAGCGCCGACTACAGGAGGACTAACCGACACCGTGACCGCAACCGACAGATCCGTCCAGCTCGTCAGGCTCGCCGCCGAGGCCGCGGCAGACAAGCTGGCCGATGACATCCTCGCCTACGACGTGAGCGAGCAGCTCGTCATCACCGACGCGTTCCTGCTCTGCTCCGCCACCAACGACCGTCAGGTCCGTGCCATCGTCGACGAAATCGAAGACCGGCTGCGGATCGAGGCCGACGCCAAGCCCGTCCGCCGTGAGGGCGAGCGTGAGGGCCGCTGGGTTCTCCTGGACTACATCGACATCGTCGTCCATGTCCAGCACGAGGAGGACCGCACCTTCTACGCGCTCGAGCGGCTGTGGAAGGACTGCCCCTCCATCGCCCTGCCGGACAGCGTGCGGCAGGCAGCCGCCCAGCGAGCCCGCGAGGCGGTAACTGAGTGAGTCGCCGTGTCGTCTGCCTGAGACATGGTCAGACGCTCTGGAACGTCGAACACCGTTTCCAGGGCCACAGCGACATACCGCTGGACGAGACCGGCGTGGCGCAGGCGGTCCGCGCCGCCTCGTTGCTCGCCTCCCTCCGCCCCGACATGATCGTCTCCTCGGACCTTCAGCGGGCCCTGACCACCGCCTCGGCGCTGGGCCGGGTCACCGGCCTGGACGTGGCCGTGGACAAGGACCTGCGCGAGCGTGGCGGGGGCGAGTGGGAGGGGCTCACCCGCGATGAGATCTTCGCCGGCTGGCCCCGCGAGTACGCCGCCTGGACCGCCCCGGGCGGCGAGGAGGTCGCCGACGTCGCAGAAAGGGTGTCGGCGTCGATCCGCCGCTGGGCGGCCGAACTCGACCCCGACGGCCTGCTGGTGGTCGCCTCCCACGGGGCGGCGCTCCGGCTCGGCGTCTCCAGGCTGCTGGGCCTGCCGCCGGAGCTCTGGTCCGCCCTCGGCGGCCTGGGCAACTGCTCGTGGTCGGTGCTGGAGGAGGGGCGCAAGGGCTGGCGCCTGCTCGAGCACAACGCGGGCACCCTGCCCGAGCCGATCCAGAGCGACGACAGCCCCGAGGTCACGCAAGACTGATTCCGCGGCACGGCTTGCGCCCGAAATGACGGGCGCGAGCCGTACGGCCGTCGATTAGGTGAACGTACGGGTCTCCCTATATGCTTCCGAAGCGCCGCAACGAGAGCACTCGGAGCGGTGACCAGGGGCTATGGCGCAGCTGGTAGCGCGCCTCCATGGCATGGAGGAGGTCTGGGGTTCGAATCCCCATAGCTCCACAGCGGGGCCGTTCTCGAAGCGGTCCGCAGGAAGTGACGAGATCCCGTCCGATCATCCCGATCGGGCGGGATCTTTCCGTTCTCCAGGTCGGTGCGGCCGCCGGAGCGCGTGCGGCGCGCGTGGAGAAGGGCGTGAGCGGTGTGCGGCCACGGCGGGCTCATCACGGACCGGTCGCGATCACGACTCCTGGCCGGGGGCCGGCGCGGGGCCGGGCGGGAGGTGGACGCTCATGATCAGGTGGCAGGTTTCGGTGCCCGCTCCGCGGTAGGTGTGGGGGACGTCGCCGTTGAACGTGGCGGTCTGCCCGGCCTCGACGGCGTATTCGGCGCCGTCGACGACGAGGGTCATCCGGCCGGAGGTGACGCTGATGGTCTCGACGACTCCGGCCTGGTGGGGGTGGCTGGGGTAGTCCTCGCCGGGCTCCAGGCGCCAGCGCCACACCTCGACGGGGCTGGGGGTCGGGGTCGTCAGCATGAGCCGGGCCTCGCTGCCCTGCTTCCCGGTCCACAGAGGTGCGACGGCGCCGGCGGCGACGATGCGGACGCGGCCTTCGGGTGGTCCCTGCATGAGGTCGGACACCGAGACGCCGAGGGTGTCGGCGAGGCGGACGAGCGTGGCGAGGTTGGGGTTGCCCTGGGCTTTTTCCAGGACGACGAGGGCGCCCTTGCTCACCTGGGCGCGCCGTCCCAGCTCTTCCAGGGACAGGCCCGCGCGCCGGCGGGCGGCCCGGACATTGTTCGCGACGATCCGCAGGGCCGCGGTCGGCTCCGTCATGTGATCACCCTCCCACTCGGAACAGTCCGCTGTACCGGCCGGTCGTTCGATTGGCATTCTGTGGTCGTTCTGGCATACATTGTAGTCGTTCCATTGTACTTCAGGGGGGTGTCGTGATCGCTCTGGTGCTGGCTCTGGGCTGCTCGGTGGCCTACGGGTGCGCTGATTTCCTCGGCGGGCTGGGTGCCCGAAGGGCTCATGTGCTGCGCACGGTGATGATCGCGGCTCCGGCGAGTCTCGTGGTCGAGCTGCTGCTGTGGCCGCTGCTGGGCGCCTCCTTCAGCGCCGGGGCCCTCGGCTGGGGCGCCGCCTCGGGTGTCGCTTCGGCGGCGGCGTTCGCGCTGCTCTACCGGACCCTGGCGATCGGCCCGATGAACGTCCTGTCGCCGGTCACCGCGCTGGTCTCGGCCGCGCTGCCGGTGAGCGTGGGCCTGTTGCAGGGCGAGCATCTGGCCGCCGCCGGGCTGATCGGGCTGCCGCTCGCGCTGGCGGCCGTGGTGCTGGTCAGCGCTGGACCCGGTGCGCGCTCAGCCCGGCCTTCGCGTACCGCGCTGCTGCTCGCGTTCGGCGCGGGCGCCGCGATCGCCCTCCAGCTCGTCTTCCTGCACCAGGCGCCGTCCGACAGCGGGGTCGCTCCGCTTGTCGTGGGCCGGGCGGTCTCCTCGGGCGTCATCCTGACGGCGGCCGCCCTGATGTTCCGCAGGCTCGGTCCCGCACGCCCCGCGTACGCGATGTCGGCGGCCGCGGGCGCGCTGGACTCGGTGGCGAACCTGCTGTTCCTGCTCGCCGCCCGGAGTGGTGACCTGTCCGTCGTCGCGGTGATCACCGCCCTCTACCCGGCCGGAACGGTCCTGCTCGCCCGCGGCGTGCTGCATGAGCGCATCGGCCGCGGCCAGGTCGTCGGCCTGGGCGCCGCCGCCGTCGCCGTCAGCCTCCTCGCCCTTTCCTGATCCGCAGACCACACCACAGTCCCCTTGCAGAGGAGTTCGACATGTTCATCCAGCCCTGGGACGCGAGCCTGGACGAGGCCGAATGGCAGGCCTGGATCGCCGAAGGCCACGACTTCGGACAGCTCAGCGTGAACGGCCTGCCCGGCGAGCCGCCCGTCGTCGTACCCACCCACTTCATCGGCGACGGACCCGATCTACTGGTCCACCTGGCTCGGCCGAACCCGGTCTGGAAGGTGATCGACCAGAACCCGAACGTCATCCTCACCGTCATCGGCGACTACGCGTTCATCCCCGGCCCGTGGCGCGCCCCCGCCGGCGTTCCGCCACGCGACGGGGTCCCGACCAGCTACTACACGGCCGTGCAGTTCACCTGCCGCGCCCATATCATCGACGACCCCGAGGCCAAGGCCGAACTGCTGCGCCGCCAGCTCGCGCACTTCCAGCCCGACGGCGACCACGCCGAAGTCACCGTCGACCAGCCGCCCTACGGGCGGATGCTGCCGGGCATCCGCGGCCTGCGCCTGCGGGTCACCGAAGTCGTCGCGAAGTTCAAGTACGACGACCACAAGCCCGTCGAGCACCGCGCGGCCGTCGCCGGCCACCTCACCGAACGCGGCCAGGGGCTCGACGCCTCGGCCGCGCACCAGCAGCGCCGGCGCCTGGACCGCATCGGCCCCTGGAAGTCCTGACCCCGCACCCGCACCGGCCGGACGGCGCCCGACCGGGGTCGCCGGCGGCCCGCGCACGCGATGACCCGCCACGCACGATAATCGGTGCCATGTGGGTCGGCGTTCTCGGTGCGATGGAGGTGCGGGACACCGCGGGCGACCCGATCGCCGTGGGGGGCACACGGGTGCGGGCGCTGCTCGCGATGCTGGCGTTCGACGCCGGGCGGGTGGTCACCGCCGAACGGCTGATCGACGGCCTCTACGGCGCGGAACCGCCGGGCAACGCCGCCAACGCGCTCCAGTCCCAGGTCTCCCGGCTCCGCCGGCTGCTGGGGCGCGGCGGCGCGGTGGAGTTCCACCCGGCGGGCTACCGGCTGGTGGTGCGGCCGGAGGACGTCGACGCGCACCGGTTCGAGTGGCTGGCGCTGGAGGGGCGCCGGGCACTGGCCGCCGGTGACCGGCCGCGCGCCGTCACGCTCCTGCGCGAGGCACTGGCCCTGTGGCGTGGGCCGGCGCTGCCCGACGTGGGGGACGCGCCGTCCGTGCGCGCCCAGGCCGCGCGACTGGAGGAGATGCGCCTGACGGTCGTCGAGGAGCGCGTCGAGGCCGAGCTGACGGCGGGCGCGCACCGGACGCTGGTGGCGGAGCTGCGGGACCTGGTGGCCGCGCACCCGCTCCGGGAAGGGCTGCGCGGGCAGCTCATCCGCGCGCTGTACGGCAGCGGGCGGCAGGCCGAGGCGCTGGCCGCCTACGAGGAGGCCCGGCGGACCCTCGCCGAGGAGCTCGGCACCGAGCCCACGGCCGAGCTGGCCGCGACGCATCTGGCCGTGCTGCGGGGCGACCCGTTTCCCGCCGTCCCGGCCGCTTTCCAGACGGACGCCCCGGCCGTACGGCGGGCGCTCACGGCCCAGCTCACCAGCTTCGTGGGACGGGAGAGGGAGATGGCGCGGGTCGCCACGCTCCTGGAGGAGGGGCGTCTGGTCACCCTCACCGGGCCCGGGGGAGCGGGCAAGACCCGGCTGGCCGTGGAGGCGGCGGCGCGGCAGCCGGGTGAGGTCTACTTCGTCGACCTCGCGCCGCTGGGCGAGGGGGACGAGGTGCCCCAGGCGGTGTTCGGCGTGCTGGGGCTCCGAGAGGCCGGGCTCACGCCGGTGCCCGACCGGCCGCCGGCCGACTCCGTCGAACGGATGATCGCCGCGCTCGCCGGCCGGCGGGTCCTGCTCGTCCTCGACAACTGCGAGCACCTGGTGGAGGCCGCCGCCGGGCTGGCCGGGCACCTGCTCGGGGCCTGTCCGCGGCTGCGGATCCTGGCCACCAGCCGGGAGGCGCTGGGCATCACCGGCGAGAGCCTGTGCCCGCTTCCCTCGCTCGCGGTGCCGCCTCCGGGCACGCCGGCGCCGCGGGCGCTCGGCTATCCGGCGGTCCGGCTCTTCGCGGACCGGGCGGTGGCCGTGCTCCCGGGATTCACCGTCGACGAGGCGAGCGTCGAGGACGTCCTGCGGATCTGCCGGGCCCTCGACGGGCAGCCGCTGGCGATCGAGCTGGCCGCGGCGCGGCTGCGGTCGCTGCCGGTGGCCGAGGTGGCCACCAGGCTGGCCGACAGGTTCCTGCTGCTGTCGCGCGGCAGCCGTACCGCGCAGCCGAGGCACCGCACGCTGCGCGCGGTGGTGGAGTGGAGCTGGGAGCTGCTCGACGAGACCGAGCGGACGCTGGCCCGGCGGCTGACGGTCTTCTCCGGAGGGGCCGGTCTGGAGGCGATCGCGGCGGTGTGCGGGCTGCCCGACGACGAGGTGGTCGAGCTGCTGACCGGGCTGGTGGACAAGTCCCTCATCGAGGTCTCCGGGTCCCGCTATCGCATGCTCAACACGATCCGGGCGTTCTGCGCCGAGCGTCTGGCCGAGGCGGGGGAGGTGGAGCGGTTCCGGCGCTCGCACGCCGACCATTTCCTCGATCTGCTGCTGGCCGCCGAGCCGCGCCTGCTCACCGCCGACCAGCTGGAGTGGCTCGCGTCGCTGGACGCCGAGCGCGACAACCTGCACGTCGCGCTCCGCCGGGCGGTGGACGCCCTCGACGTGGAGCGGGGGCTCCGGCTGCTCGCGCCCCTGACGATCTACTGGTGGCTGCGCGGGCTGCGCACCGAGGGGGCCACGCGTGCCCAGGAGCTCGTCAGGGCGATCGGCACGCGGCCTCCGGGCGGGCTGGAGGAGGAGTACGCGCTGTGCGTCCTGAGCGTCGCGTCGGGCGGATCCCACAGCGAGTTCGGCGTCCATCTGGAGAACGCCGTCGAGGCGATGATCGGGAGCGGGCGGCCACCCCGGCGCCCCTTCCTCACCATGCTGTGGGGGATGGTGGCGGGGATCCCCGACGAGGAGTCCCCCGGCCTCGCCGAGAGCCGGCGCAGGCTGCTGGGGGCCGATCCGTGGAGTCAGGCGCTCAACCTCGTCGGCGAGGGGCTCATGTCCCTGTACGCTGGACGGCTGGACGAGGCCGAACGCGATTTGTCCGCCGGGCTGGCGGGCTTCCGCGCCATAGGGGAGCGGTGGGGGCTGGCGCTGACCCTGGGAGAGCTGGTCAAGATCGCCGAATGGCGGGGTGACTCCGCACGGGCCTCGGCGCTGTGCGACGAGGCCCTGAAGCTGGCGCGCGAGCTCGGCGCGGACGAGGACATCGCCGAGCGGCTGTGCCAGCGCGCGGGTGTGCGGGTGAGCGTGGGCGACTTCGAGGGAGGGCGCCGCGACGCCGAGCGGGCGGCCGAGATCGCCCGCCGGACGGGGGCGTCGGAGGTCATCGCCAGGGCGGACCAGATGCTGGGCCGCGTCGCCCGGCTACGGGGTGAGCCGGACGAGGCCCGGAGGCTGTCGGAGGCGGCGCTGGCCGAGTGCCCGGCCGGGTGGTTCGGCGCCGAGGAGAGCCGCATCCACATCATGATCGAGCTCGGCCTGACCGCGGAGGCCGGAGGCGACGCCCCCACGGCCCTGACCTGGTATCGACGGGCGCTGGTCGCGGCGTCCGGGCAGCGCGACATGACCACGGCCGGGCTGGTGACCGAGGTGCTGTCCGGGGTCGCGCTGCTGGAGGGCGACGGTGAGCGGGCCGCCCTGCTGCTGGGCGCGGGTACGGCGGTACGCGGGACGGTGGTCGCCGGGGGCGCCGACGTCGCCCGGCTGAGGGCCGCCGCACGGGAGGCGCTCGGCGACGAGGGCTACGAGAAGGCCTATGAGCGGGGGGTGTCCCTGACCCGTGAGGAGGCGCTGGCGCTGGCCGGGGCTCCGGTGGCCTGACGGTCCTCCCCGTCTGCCCCGGGGGCGGGGGCCCGCGGCCTCCGGCGGTCACGGGGCTCGACCGGGCGTGTCGTAGCGCCGGGCCAGGGATCTGGCGGTCTCCGCCATGAGGTCGCGCAGTTCGGCGGGGGCGACGACCTCCAGGTCCAGGCCGAACCGCAGGAATTCGCTCAGGGCGTGCCGGTGTGACTCGATGGGGACCGTGACCCGGGTCCAGCCGTCCGGGCCGGGAGGCTCCGCGGTGGCCTCGGCCGCCCGGAGGAGGGCCGGACGGCCCATGTCGGGCAGGCGCTCCATCCCGTCCGGCGAGAGCCGGATGACGGCCTCCCCCCGGTGGAGCCGGGCCTCGAACGCCTCCAGGGCGCCGTTCCAGTGGGCGGCGAGGTCGAAGTCCCCGGGCCGCTCGAAGGACTGCGGGAGCGCGCGCAGCTCCATGATCTGGGAGACCCGGTAGGTGCGGATGTCCTGGCCGCCGCGGGCGATGAGGTACCAGCGGCCCGCCTTGAGCACCAGCCCGTACGGCTCCAGCGTGCGGACCACCTCCTGGGGGGCCTTCCAGCGGCGGTAGCGGATCTCCAGCCGGCGCTCCTCCCACACCGCCTCGGCGGCCGCCGCCAGGTGCGGGGTCTCGTCGGCGCCGTGGTACCAGGTGGGGGCGTCGAGGTGGAAACGCTCGCGGATCCGCCCGGCCCGGTCCCGGAGCTCGGCCGGGAGGGCGGCCATGAGTTTGAGCTGGGCCGCCGCCACCACCGCTCCCAGGCCCAGCTCGGCGGCGGGTCCCGGCATCCCCGTCAGGAACAGCGACTCCGCCTCGCCCGAGGTCAGGCCGGTGAGCCGGGTGCGGTAGCCGTCGAGCAGCCGGTAGCCGCCCGAGGGGCCGGCGTCGCCGTACAGGGGGACGCCGGCCGCGTGGAGCGCCTCCACGTCCCGGTAGACGGTCCGGGCCGAGACCTCCAGCTCCGCCGCCAGCTCCCGGGCGGTCATCCTGCCCCGGGTCTGCAGCAGCATCAGGAGGGAGAGGAGCCGGCTCGCGCGCACATCTGAATTATCCCGAAAAACACTGACAATAGGTGTCAGTGACCTCCGCCTAGCGTTCAGGAATGAACGACTTCGACTTCCTCTCCGGCGCCTGGACCGTGACCAACCGCCGTCTCGTCCGCCCCTTGAGCGGCAGCACCGAGTGGGACGAGTTCCCCGCCACGTCCGTCGCCCGGCCCGTCTTCGGCGGCGCGGCCAACGTCGACGAGATCACCTTCCCGACCAAGGGGTTCTCCGGATTCACCCTGCGGCTGTTCGACGTCGAGTGTGAGGAGTGGTCGCTCTACTGGGCCAGCAGCCGGACCGGCACCCTGTTCCCGCCGGTCGTGGGCCGTTTCGCCGCCGGGCGCGGGGAGTTCTACGGCGACGACGCCCACGAGGGCACCCCGGTCAGGGCCCGGTTCGTCTGGTCGGAGATCACGCCTGTCTCCGCACGCTGGGAGCAGGCCTTCTCCGTCGACGGCGAGAAGACCTGGGAGACCAACTGGATCATGGAGCTGGCCAGGGCGTAGGCGCGCGGGGGGTCTCAGCGTGCGGTGTCCCTGCGCGGCCACCCCTTGCCGACCAGCCGCCGTGTCCCGCGCGGGGTGCGCTCGCGCTGGTCGGTACGGAACCAGAGCTGCACACTGGCCCCGCCCAAGGAGGAGGAGTCGATCCGCAGCGTGCCGCCGGAGGACTCGGCGAGCTGGCGGGCGATGTCGAGGCCGAGGCCGGTGGACCCCGAACCGCTGGCCCCGCGCCGCAGAGCCGTCTCGGGGTCGGGGATGCCCGGCCCCGCGTCGGCGATCAGCAGGCCCACCGTGCCGGAGCCCTGGTGCAGGGTCACCGTGAACGCCGTGCCCTCGGGGGTGTGCCGGAAGACGTTGCCGAGCAGCGCGTCCACCACGGCGCTGAGCTCGGTGGCCGCGACCGGGACCCGGACCGGATCCGACGCGCCGACCAGCTCACACGGGCGCCGCTGGTCCTCGGCCAGGGCGGACCAGAAGGCCAGCCGCTCGCGCAGCACGTGGGCGGCGTCGCAGGAGACGGACTCCGGGGCGCGGGAGGGCTGCCGGGCCGCCGCGATGATCTGGTCCACCTCGGACTCCAGGCGGGCCAGGGCCTGACGGCTCTGCTCGGCCTCCGGGCCCAGGTTGTCCAGGCTGAGCCGGAGCGCGGTGAGCGGGGTGCGCAGCCGGTGCGACAGGTCGGCGGCCATCTCCCGCTCGGCGGCGAGGAGCTGGACGACCCTGTCGGCCATGGTGTTGAACGCCTCTCCGGCGGAGACCAGCTCGGGTGGTCCCTCGGGCTCGATGCGGACGCTGAGGTCTCCCGCGCCCAGGGCGCCGGCGGCCCGGCCGAGGCGCTGGGTCGAGCGCACCACCCGCACGCCCAGCCGGTCGGCGACCAGCACCGAACCGGCGACGAGCACCACCGCGACCCCGGTGAGCACCGCCCATGACTTGGTGACGCCCCGGGTGAGGTCCTGGGCTGGCACGAAGATCTCGATGACCACCGTCCGCCCGCCGTCCAGGACGACCGGGCGGAGCAGGAGGTAGCCGGTCTCGGTCCTCCCGGTCACGGCCCGGCTCAGCCGGGAGGCCGTGGCCACGCTCTCGTCGGGCGCCCGTACGGTGCCCACCGAGCCGCCGTCCGGGAGGTGGACCGCGATCCGGCCCTCCGCTCCGGTGCTGACCAGCGCGTGGGTCAGGCGGGCCGGATCCACGGTGATGGCCAGCACCGGGACCAGTGCCGACGCCTGCCGTTCGGCTTCGGCCATGGCCCGGCCGTGAGCGATCTCCTTGACGATGAGCCCGAGCGGGATCAGGAAGGCCAGAGCGATCATCGAGGCCCCCGCGACGGCGAGCAGGGCCAGGGTCCGCCTCACGGGGGAGTGATCAACATGACGCCGACGCCGCGCACGGTGTGCAGGTAACGGGGGGCGGAGGCGCTCTCGCCGAGCTTGCGCCGCAGCCACGACAGGTGGACGTCGATGGTCTGGTCGTCGCCGTAGGACTGCTGCCAGACCTCGGTGAGCAGCTCCTTGCGGGAGACGACCCGGTCGGCGCGGGCGGCGAGGTAGGCCAGCAGGTCGAACTCCCGCCGGGTCAGCGTGAGCGGCACGCCGTTCACGGCGGCCTCACGCCGGTTGAGATCCACCGTGAGCCCGCTGATGTGCAGCACCGACGGCGGGGTCGCGCCCCGGGCCCGGCGCAGCACGGCGTCCAGCCGGGCGTTCAGGTGGTCGCCGGAGAACGGCTTGACCAGGTAGTCGTCCGCGCCGGCCTCCAGCAGGCGGACGATCTCGGCCTCGTTGTCCCGGGCCGTGGCCACGATGACCGGGACGCTGGAGATGCTGCGGACCATCTTCAGGGCCTCGGATCCGTCCAGGTCGGGCAGGCCCAGGTCGAGGATCACCGCGTCCGGGGGGTTCTGGGTGATCTCCCGCAGCGCGTCGAGGGCACGTCCCGCGCTGCGTACGGCGTGCTGGCGCCTGCTCAGTTCCTGGATGATCGCGGAACGTACGTAATCGTCGTCTTCCACCACCAGAACCGTCGCCATGCGACGTAACCGTAGTGAACAAAGAGACATGTGAGGTAATAATTCACCGCATGCGGCAAACGCTTGGTTTCATAGCGGTGTGGTGTGGAGCCACGGTTCTGGCGATCTCGGTCGCCTGGTTCGGCGTCAGCGACGTGCTGCACAGAGAGGTCTTCGACGACGCGAAGATCGAGCCGATCAACGCCGCGATCAGCCGCACGGGGGTCGCGTCGCCCCCCTCGGAGGCGCCCACCGGGCCGGTGCCCGGAGCCGGCACGCCGACCGTCTCGGCGTCCCCGGACAGGCCCGTCCCCACTCCTCGTGTCACCCGGGCCGAGCCCGTGCGGAGCAGCCCCCGTCCGAGGGCCACCCGCGCCCCGCGCGAGCCCGTCCACATCGCGGTGCGCTCGCAGGACCCGGCGACCGCCGAACCGCGGCCGTTCACTACCGTTCCCGCGCCCGGACCCTCCGCCGCGGCGGCCTCCGACGACAAGGTCCGGGTCGTGAACGTCAAGGGCGGCTCGGTCTCGTTCGCCGTCGGGGGCGGCGCGTGCCGCCTGGTCGCCGCCGCGCCCAACGCGGGTTTCGAGGCGAAGGTGGCCCAGGCCCCCGGCTGGATCCGGGTGGACCTGGTCCGGGACGAGCACGGCTCGGCGGTCTTCTGCGTCGGCGCGGAGAAGCGGACCGACACCTGGGAGTACTAGGCCTCCAGCTCGCGCAGCCGTACTCCGGCGTCGGCGACGCGGTCCTCGGCGAACACCGCGATGCCGTGCAGTTCGAGCAGGGCGGTGGTGACGCCGCTGCCGGGCAGGCGGCGGCCGCGGAAGGTGCCGTCGTAGACGGCCAGGCTGCCGCAGGAGGGGCTGCCCTCCTTCAGGATCGCCACCCTGGCGCCGGAGGAACGGGCGGCGGCCAGGGCCGCGTGGGCTCCGGCCAGGAACTCCCGCGTGACGTCGCTCCCGTCGGCGGCCATCACCCGGGCGGTTCCCGCGAGCACCGCCGCGCCCCCGGCGCCGCCCTCGATCTCGGCGGCCGGGCGGGGGACGGGCAGCCCTCCCTCGACCTCCGGGCAGAACGGGACCAGCCGTCCCTCCTCCCGCCAGGTGGCCAGCAGCGCGTCGCCGCTCGTCTTGGCGGCTCCGTCGTAACGGACCTTCCGCCCCATCAGGCAGGCGCTGACCAGGATCCTCTCCACTGCTCCAGACTATGCGGCGCGGGAGGGAGGGCGGCTGGACCGGGCAGTACCCTACTGCTCATGTCTCTCGCCCCTGTGATGTATCGATGATCGGCCCGCTCGCGACCGGTGTGATCGTGCTGTCGCTGGTGATCGTCGTGGCCGCGATCGTGACCGCCGCACGGAACCGGGCGATGGGGACCGTCCTTCTCGTCGCGCTCGGGGTGCTGGAGATCGGCCTGCTCGTCCAGGCCGGGTTCACGGTCGCCGGCATGGTCCGGGGCGAGGGGCCGGACGAGACGCCGACCCTCATCGGCTATCTCGCGGGCACCCTGGTGATCCCGCCCGCCGCGGCGTTCCTGGGGCTCGCCGAGCGCTCGCGCTGGGGGGCGATCGTGATCGCGGTGGGGGGCTTCGCCGTCTGCGTCATGGTCGGGCGGCTGCTGCAGATCTGGCAGGGAACGGCATGAGCGAACCGGCCATCGGCAGCGGGCCCGGGCGTGCGCTGGTGGCGGTCTACGGGGTGTTCGCCCTGGCCGCCGGGGCGCGTGCCGCCGTGCAGATCGCGACGCGCTTCGACGAGGCCCCGCTGGCCTACTCGCTGTCGGCCTTCGCCGCGGCGGTCTACGTCGTGCTCACCGTGGCACTGGCCCGGGGCGACAGGCGGCTGGCGCTGGCCGCCTGCGGCATCGAGCTGGCGGGGGTGCTCATCGTCGGCACCCTGAGCATGGCGGACCCCGAGGCGTTCCCGCGCGCCACGGTCTGGTCCGGCTACGGCAGCGGCTACGTGTTCATCCCGCTCCTGCTTCCGATCCTCGGCCTCTACTGGCTTTTGCGCCGCAGATAGTTAGGGTCCGATCCCCTCGGGCAGGTCTGCTCCCCGAACCCACAAGAGGGAGGCAGAGTCGTGAGCACGATCGAACAGTCCGTCGATGTGAACGTCCCGATCCGGACGGCCTACAACCAGTGGACCCAGTTCGAGAGCTTTCCCGAGTTCATGGAAGGCGTCGAGTCGGTCAAGCAACTGAGCGACACCCGTACGGCGTGGGTCGTCGAGATCGCGGGGGTTCGCCGCGAGTTCGAAGCCGACATCACCGAGCAGCACCCCGACGAGCGGGTCGCCTGGAAGTCCGTCGAGCGCCCGCACCAGGCCGGCGTGGTGACCTTCCACCACCTCAACCCGGAGACCACGCGGGTCACGCTCCAGATGGAGTACGACCCGGAGGGCTTCGTCGAGACCGTCGGTGACTGGCTGCAGATCGTCCGCCTGCGCGTCCGCGGCGACCTGGAGCGCTTCAAGACGTTCATCGAGTCGCGCGGCGGTGAGACCGGCGCCTGGCGCGGCGACGTGCCCGGCCCGCAGGACCGCGGCACGGGCGACTACGGACCGGGCGCGGGCGGCGGAGGCCTGAACCTGGAGGACCGTCCCACCGGCGGTCCGGCGGGCGGCTACGGCTTCGACGAGCCGGCGCCCCCGCGCACCGTCGGCGGCGGGTACCCGCCGGAGTCCCCGCTCCCCCCGCCGGGCAGCGGCCCCGTGCCGCCCGCCGGACGCCGGCCGGGCGAGGAGGCGCCGCCGGCTCCGGGGCCGCGCATCTGAGGTTCCGCGTCTGAGGCTCGCCTCTGACGCGTGGGAGAGCCGGGTCACGCCCTGTAAAGGGGAGCGTGGCCCGGCTTTCACGTTGTCAGAGTTCGGAAGGACAGGAACAAAGTGGCGTTTCACTCCTGTTACAGTTGCAGTCAGCCAATCATCCTACGATTGGGTGAATCAATTGGAGGAGGACTGACCCCCCATGACCGTGCTCACCCAGGAGACCCGGGGCCGCACCGGTGGAACGACGGGATCCCTGGCCTGGTTGCTTGTGGCGGGAATCGTCCTCGCCGCGCTGAACCTGCGCACCGCCGTCACGAGCGTGGGACCGGTCCTCGACCACATCTCATCCGGTCTGGGGATGTCCGGGGTGGGGGTCGGGCTCCTCACCACACTACCCGTGCTCATCTTCGCCTCGGTCGGCGCGGTGACGCCGGCGCTGGCCAGGAGGATCGGTGAGCACCGGCTGCTGCTGCTCGCCCTGATCACCCTCGGCGCCGGCCTGCTGATCCGCGCGATGGTGGGTTCGGCGGGGGTGTTCCTGTTCAGCAGCGCCCTGGCGCTGTCCGGGGGCGCGGTGGGCAACGTGCTCATCCCCACCCTGATCAAGCGCCACTTCCCGGGCAGGGCCGGGACCATGACCACCGTCTACACCACCGCCCTCGCGGTGGGCACGATGCTCGCGGCCGCCGCCACGGTGCCGATCGAGCGGGCCGCCGACGGCAACTGGCACGTTGCCCTCGGGGTGTGGGCGGCGCTGGCCGCTGTCGCCGCCATTCCGTGGCTTGCGCTGTTGCGCAGTGAGCCGGAGCGGGACACGGGCAGCAGCGATCTCGGACCCCGGGCTCTGGTCCGGAGCAAGCTCGCCTGGTCGGTCGCCGCGTACTTCGGCACGCAGAGCATGGTGGCCTACATCATGTTCGGCTTCCTGCCGAAGATCCTCACGGACGGCGGCTACACCACCGGGCAGGCCGGGCTGGTACTGGGCGTCTTCACCGCGATCGGCATCCCGGTCTCGATGGTCGTGCCCTGGATCGCCTCGAAGTTCTCCGACCAGCGGCCGGTGGTGGCGGCGTTCGTGGCCTTCTACACGGTCGGCTTCCTCGGCCTCTGGCTGGGCCCGGCGGGTCCGGCATGGGCGTTCGCGGTCCTGGTCGGCATCGGGATGGGGTCCTTCCCGCTGGCGCTGACCATGCTCGCCCTGCGTACCCGCACTCCGGAGGCCACCGCCGCGCTGTCCGCCTTCGGGCAGAGCGCCGGATACCTCATCGCGGGCGCCGGCCCCCTGGTCGTCGGTGTGATGCACGAGTCGACCGGTGGCTGGACGCTGCCCTTCCTGCTGCTGTTCGCGGTGGTCGGGGTGCAGCTCGTGACCGGCTGGTACGCCGGCCGCTCCCGCTACCTGGAGGACGAGCGGGCCCTCGCCGGCTGACCTCCCCCTTTCCGGTACGGCCTGCGCCCCTTCGGGGGCGGCGCAAGCCGTACTGGCATGATGAGGGGATGGAAATCGGTGGGTCGACGCTGGTCAGTTATCCGGCAGGTGAGGTTCGGGGGCGTTCCGCGGTCGTGGGGGCCGTACCGGTGGGGGACCGGTACGGGACGATCGTGGCCGAGACCCCGTTCCACCCGCTGGACCACACCTGGCCGGACCAGCCCGCCGACGAGGGGACGATCGGCGGGCTGGCGGTCGTCGACTGCGTGACCGGGGCGGTGGAGGAGGGCGGGGAGACCGTCCGTCTCGGTGAGGACATCCCGGTGCGCCGGGGCACCCCCGGCTGGAACTGGCTGGTCGTCCACGTCACCGACGGACCGGTGCCGGGCCGGGAGGTCGAGCTGGTGGTGGACGAGGCCAGGCGCCGCGCGCTGTCGGCCGGGCACACCGCTTGTCATCTCACCGCGCTCGCGCTCAACGCGGCGCTGGCCGACCGGTGGCGCAAGGAGATCCCGGCCGACGGGCTCGGCCGTCCCGACTTCGACCAGACGGCCATCACCTCCTCGCGGATCCTGCCGGACGGCAGCCGGGACGTCTACCGCCTGGGCAAGTCCCTGCGTCGCAAGGGCTTCACCGCCGAGGGGCTCGCCGAGGACCTGCCGGAGATCGCCCAGCGGGTCAACGACCGGCTCAAGGAGTGGATCGCGGCCGACGCGCCGGTCTGGATCGACAGCCCCGGTGCCGAGCTGACCGCCCGCCGCACCTGGCACTGCGGCCTGCCCGAGGGCGAGGTCGCCATCCCGTGCGGCGGCACGCACCTGTCGCGCACCTCCCGGCTCGGCTCGGTCACCGCCACCCTGGAGCTGTCCGGCGACGGTTCCGAGCTGACCATGCACACCGTCGTGGGCCGGACGTCCTGACCGACGTGATCTACAGCGAAGATCTCCGACGTGGCGGGGCCACACCACATCGGAGATCTTCGTGTCCCCCGTGACGCCCGCCTGACCGTCCACGGTGGATGACGGCTCATCGAGCGGTTACGGCCGGGCCGGCAGGAGGCGCCGGCGTCCGGCCGCCTGGAGCGCGAACCGCGCCGCCGCCAGCGCGCTGTGCGTGGAGACCTCGCTGAGCAGGCCGGGAGCGGCGACCGCGTCCCCCGCCAGCCAGACACCGTGCCCCCTGTCGATCGCCGGCCGGTCCCGCCAGGACAGTCCGGGCAGGTCCAGGGCCCCGGTCCGGCCCCCGGCGGTGACCTCCCGCCGCCAGGTCGTCCGGCTCCGCCAGCCGGGCAGCCCGAGGTCGGCCAGCCGCTCCGCCCTGGCGATCGCGCCTGCCTTGGACTCGCCCGGCCGTGACGGCATCTCCAGCTGGAACAGGGCGTGCCCGGCGGGTGCGAGCGAGGCGTCCGGCAGGGTGTACTGCTCCAGGAAACCGCCCTCGTCCAGGTCGGAGACGACGAAGAGGTCCCGGGGACGCCTGGTGAGGCCTAGGTCGAGCAGGACCGCCCGGCCGCTCTCCCAGCGCAGCGACTCATCGCCCAGCAGCGTCCTGGCGGCCTCCAGCGACGTCGCCACGATCACCGGGGCGTCCTCGGGAAGGCGGTCCACCCGCGCGCCGGTCTCGATCCGCACGCCCAGCCCCCGCGCGTGGGCGGCCATCCGGTCGACCACCCGCTGCCAGCCGCCGACGACGTACCGCGGTGCCGGATATCGCGGGGCGGTGGCCCGCAGCAGCCGCTCCCAGACGAACGCCGCCGACAGCCGCCCTGGATCGGCGTCGTAAGTGATCACGCCGACCAGTCCCGAGGCCGCCCGCGTCCCCTCCTCGCCGAAGTGCCGGGTGCCCCAGGTGCGGAAGTCCTCCTCCACGGGGGCCCGCAGCCGCCGCCTGGCGACGATCGCGCTCAGCAGCGCCCAGGGCGGCCTGGCGGTGAGGCGGTCGCCGTGCCGGAATCTGGCCCTGGCGAGCATGCCGGGCGCCGGCCTGCGGAAGGGCCGGACCAGTCCCCGGGCCGCCATCCAGCGCCACGGCGCGCCGTCGGAGTAGAAGACGTGGGTGCCGTCGTTGGCGATGTACGGCGCGGCGGTGCTCCGGGCCCGCCCGCCGAGCGTCCGGTGCGCCTCGTGGACGGTGACCCGCGCGCCGCCCTCGGCACACGCGATGGCGGCGGTGAGCCCCGCGAGCCCGCCGCCGACGATGGTTATCTCTCGTGTCATGCCCTCACGACGCGTCCGGCGGGGGCATCCGTGACATCACAGGCGCGCCATCTTCTCCGGGTTGGCGACCAGGAAGACGGTCTGGATCAGGCCGTCCTGGATGACCAGGGAGAACACCGAGACCGGCCGTCCGCCGGCGGTCACCACGGCCGCCGGTGCGCCGTTGACATCCGCCACCGCCGTCTCGATGTCCGCGGCCGGGCCGGCGCCCAGCGACTCCAGGAACCTGCGCGCGCCCCGGGACGAGGCGGCGGAGAGCAGGAAGCGCGCCACCTTCTCGCCGCCGGTGATGACCCGGAGGGGGGCCTTGGCCTTCCCGCCGCCATCGCCGACCAGTGACACGTCGTGGGCGAGCATCGCGGTCAGCGCGTCCAGGTCACCGCCGGAGGCCGCGTCGATGAACCGCTCGGTCAGCCTGCGCCGCTCGGCGCGGTCCACCTCGAAGCGGGGCCTGCGCTCCCGCACGTGCTGCTTGGCCCGCCGGGCGAGCTGCCGGGCCGTCGCCTCGGCGCGGCCGATGATCTCGCCGATCTCCGCGTACGGCAGGGCGAACGCCTCCCTCAGCACGAACACCGCGCGCTCCAGGGGCGACAGGGTCTCCAGCACCACCAGCAGCGCCAGCTCCACCGAGGCGGTCAGCTCGGCGTGCTCGGCCGCGTCGGGCACGGCGCCGACCAGCTCGGGCAGCCACGGCCCGACGTAGGACTCCCGCTGCGCGCTCACCCGCCGCAGCCGGTCGATGGAGAGCCGGGTCGTCACCCTGATCAGGTAGGCCCGGTCATCCTCGAGCTTGGCCGTGTCCACCCCCGACCAGCGCATCCAGGCCTCCTGGACGACGTCCTCGGCGTCGGTCACGGTGCCCAGGACGCGGTAGGCGACCGCGGTCAGCAGGTCTCGGTGTTCCTCGAAGCGCTCGGTGGCCATAGGAGTAAAGACGTATCACGGTGTCCCTGGCGTGACATGACCCGGCCGATGGTGTTTTCTTCATACGATCTACCATTTGATTGCCAAAGTCGGCGGCAAAGGGGTGGTCTGTGGCAGAAGTAGCCGTCGCCGAGCCGAACGCGGTACGGCAGGGCAGGCAGCTCTGGCTGACGCTGCTGGCACTCTCCACAGCCGGAATGGTCGTCTCCGTCCAGCAGACCGTGGTGATCCCGCTGCTGCCCCGGCTGATGGTCACCCTGGGCGTGCCGGTGGCGGAGGTCACCTGGGTCTTCACCGCCTCCCTGCTCGCGGGCGCGGTCGCCACGCCCCTGCTGTCCCGCCTGGGGGACATGTACGGCAAGAAGCGCATGATCCTGTTCACCGTCGGCCTGCTCGTCGTGGGCTCGGTGATCTGCGCCCTGTCCGGCTCCCTGGCCGTGCTGATCGCCGGGCGGGCCCTGCAGGGCGCGTCGGCGGCGCTGATCCCGCTGGCCATCGGCATGATCAGGGACAGCTTTCCGCGTACCCGGGTGATGACGGCCATCGGCGTGGTCAGCGCCACCATGGGCGTCGGCGGCAACCTCGGCATGATCGTCACCGGGCTCATCGCCGACCGCACCCCCAGCCACCACCCGGTCTTCTGGATCACCGCCGCCCTCGCCGCGGCGGCGCTCGTGCTCATCGCGCTGAGCGCCCACGACACCGGGGCCAGGGCCGGAGGCCGTCCCGACTTCGTCGGCGCGGTGCTGCTCTCCCTCTGGCTGGTCTGCCTGCTGCTGGCGATCTCCAAGGGCAACGACTGGGGGTGGGGCTCGGCACGGGTCGCCGGCCTGTTCGCGGGCGCGGCGGCGCTCTGCGCGGTGTGGGTGTTCAGCCAGCTCCGGCTCCGGGCGCCGATGGTCCGGCTCCACCTGCTCGTCGGCCGCCGCTCGCTGCCGGCCAACCTGGCCTCGCTGCTGCTGGGCTTCGCGATGTTCGGCTCGTTCACCCTGATCTCCAGCTTCGTCCAGACGCCCTCGTCGGCCGGATACGGCTTCGGCGGATCGGTCCTCGACGTCGGCGTCTACGCCCTGCCGAGCACCCTGACCATGCTGGTGTCCTCCTTCATGTCCGGGCGCCTGTCCGCCCGCCTCGGCCCGGCCCACTCCCTCGCCCTCGGCGCCGCTCTCTGTTCGGCCGGATTCGGCTGGTTCACCCTCTTCAACGCCTCGGTGCTCGATCTGATCGGGGCCAACGCGTTGCAGGGGCTGGGGTTCGGGATCGCCTACGCGGCGCTGGGCGCGCTGGCCGTACAGCATGTGCCGATGGACCAGAGCGGCATCGCCAGCGGGATCAACTCCCTGGTCCGCTCCATCGGCGGCAGCGTCTCCGGTGCGGCCACCGCCGCCCTCCTCACCTCGATCACCATCGCCGGGACCACCCTCCCGTCCCGCGACGCCTACGTCCTGTCCTTCGCGATCATCACCGTGAGCGCCCTGGCGTCCGCCGGTGTCGCCCTCGTCGCCGGAATGATGGCGCGCGGGGTGTCCGAAGTCGGCTAGGATTTGATCTGCGTCGCAAGGGGCTATGGCGCAGCTGGTAGCGCGCCTCCATGGCATGGAGGAGGTCTGGGGTTCGAATCCCCATAGCTCCACAGCAGGGCCGTTCCTGAGCCCGCTCAGGAACGGTTGACGAGATCCCGTCCGATCACTTGATCGGGCGGGATCTCCTCGTTTACGAGGACCTGTGGCCGCTGGGCGGGCTGATTTCGGCCCGTGTGGTGGCTACGGCGGAGGGCGCTGGTGGTGGACCGCCGTGAGCGCGTGTGGACCGACCGGCGGGCGTGCGAAACCCAACGGCCGTCGTGGTGCTGTGCGGTTGGTGGCGGGGCGGATCATCAGCGAGGTGATCCCACTGCACTCGGGGCACATCAACCGCCTGGAAGATCCTTGCGAACGGGTCAGGAAGGGGTTCCCGGGATCCTGGCCGAAAACCCGGCAGACGGCTCAGGTGAGGACGGGCTCCTGGTCGGCATCGTCAAAGGGGGGATAGTTCTCGCCGGCCATTCGATCGGCCGCGTCGATGTAGCCGGCGAGAGCGTCGCGGGATCGAGCGAGCCTGTCCATCTGATCGTCCAGTCGCTGTAGCCGTGACCGCATCGCTGCCAGCAACTCGGGACATCCGAGTAGCTCCGGGGCCTCTCCGACCGCACAAGGCAGCAGGTACGCGATGTCCTCAGAGGACAGACCGGCACCGAGCAGGTGCCGGATCTGCTTCACCCGCAGCACGGCGTCTCTGTCGTACTCGCGGTAACCGTTCGCGCCGCGGTCTGCCTTCAGCAGGCCCTGGGCCTCGTAGTAGCGCAACTGATGGGCGTTCACGCCCGTCCGGCGGCTCAGTTCCCCGATCAGCATCGAAACCTCACTTGACCTTCATACCGGTATCAACGTTGACGATGCTGCCATGAACAGCAGAACCGATACACCCGTGACAGTCATCGGACTCGGACTGATGGGCCGGGCGCTCGCCGGCGCGTTCCTGAAAGCCGGGCATCCCACAACCGTGTGGAACCGCACGACCTCCAAGGCCGACCAGCTGGTGGCCGAGGGCGCACGACTAGCGCCGACGGTCGGCGACGCGCTCAAGGCAGGTTCCCTGACGATCATCTGCGTCACCGATTACCAGGTCATGCACGAACTGCTCGGCGCGAGCGACATCGAGCCGGCCGGCACGATGTTGATCAACCTCACCTCGGGCGACTCGGCCCAGGCCCGGGAAGCCGCCCGATGGGCCGAGCAGCGCGGCGCCCATTACCTGGACGGCGCCATCATGGCCATCCCGTCGGCGATCGGGACGGCCGAGGCGGTGATTCTGCACAGCGGGCCGCAGTCGGACTTCGAGGCGCACAGGTCGACGCTCGACGCGCTCGGCACCGTCACCTACCTCGGTGCGGACCACGGGCTGGCGTCCTTGTACGACGTGGCCGGCCTCGCCATGATGTGGAGCGTCCTGAACGCCTGGCTCCAGGGCACTGCCATGCTCAGGACGGCCGGCGTCGACGCCGCGACGTATGCGCCGTTTGCGCAGCAGATCGCTGCCACTGTGGCCGAATGGCTGCCTGGGTATGCCGAGCAGATCGACAGCGGCTCCTTCCCGGCCGAGGTGTCGGCCCTGGAGACCGACGTGCGGGCGATGGCACACCTGATCGAGGAGAGCGAGGCGGTGGGTGTCAACGCCGAACTGCCGAAGTTGATCAAAGCGATGGCCGACCGCTCGATCGCCGCCGGACACGGCGGGGAGCAGTATCCCGTGCTGATCGAAGAGTTCGGCAGACCCCGCAACGACTGACCGGTCCCGACACCGGGATCTCAGCGGTCCCGGTGAGGTCAACTCCGTGCAGGGGGCCCGGGAAACAATCAACTTCATCCCGCGAAGCGATCTTCCAGGGCTCCGACTCACCCCGGCTCGCTGAGTAGGTCCGGGGCGCGGTGCCGGGATCACTCCCGGTCCGTTTCCCCGGACCTCTCGCCGAACCCGCCGTGCCGATCTCCAGGCGACGGGCTCTCCACGGGCTCTGTCGTTAGGCGTGGTTCAGGCGCGGAACCTGCTGTGCCCGATCGAAGCCGTACGCGCCGCTTGTCCAGCCCGGTAGGGTCCTTGATCATTCGAGATGATCCGGTAGAAAGGGCGGGCCGCCGTGCTCTCTGCGTCGCCTCTCGGGCCGCGGCGGCGTCACCCGGTGTTCTGGTGGTGGCTGGCGGCCTCGTACGCCTTATGGGAGATCATCTGGGAGGTGCTGACGCCGCCGCGGCGAGTCACATGTGTCGGGCCGCCGATCTTGCACCCGGTGGGTCCCGTCCGCCGCACAGCCGCCGAAGTGGCGGAGGCAGTCGCGGGCGCGCTGTATCTGGCGGGGCCGTTCCTCCTGGTGATGATCGCCCTGTTCGTCGCCAGGCGCGACAATGCCCGCGTCCACCTGATGGCTGCGGCTCTCGGGTTCGGGCTCGTCGCGTTGCCCGAGGCGCTGGCGGTCGCCGCGGAGGTGCTCAGGCCGCCTGTGGAGCCGCCGCCCGGCTGCCTGCCGGACCCGGCTCCGTTCCGAGTCCTGCCGGTGGTCCTGGCCTGGGTGATCTCGCCACTGACGATGATCCTGTTCGCGGGCGCCGCCGGGACGCGGGTGCGCCCGGACCGGGGCTCCGTGCTGCGGCTGGTCGCGGCGCTCGGGGTGATCGTGCTCGTCGTGCAGGCCGTACGGATCCTGCCGGAGCGACTGGCGGCGCCACCGGTCGCGGACGACGGCACCCCCCGGTACGCGCTGCTCACCGGCGGCTATCTGGAGACGGTGAACCTGGATACGGGCCGCATCGCCCATGAGTACATGCCGTACCTCGGCAGGCGCATGACCCAGATCGGGGCGGTGGCTGCCACCCGGGAGCCGGGTGAGTACGTGGTGAGCGTGACCTTGCGGCAGGGCCAGGACACGTGGTCGCCGCGCGGCGTCGTGTCGCGCGTCCACCGCCTGACGGTGGACGCCGACGGCCAGGCGAAGCTGGGCCAGGCGCTGTCGGGCAGGCTGAACGGAAGCGTCGATCGGATCATGGTGTCGCCCGAGGGCCGCATCGCCTACAGCCGCCGGACCGAGGACCGCGATCACAACCAGATCTCCTACGTCGGCGTCCTCGACCCCGACGTCGAATGGCGGGCGGCCGCGTACGGGTTCTATTGGAGGGACGCCCACACTCTGGTGCTTCCCGGCGACCTCCACTTCACCGGGGTCACGTACCCGCCGAAGCCGGAGTTGGTGAAGGCCTGGGAGGGCGCCCTTGACGTGCGGCTGCCTGCGTCGGACCCGCCGACCGCGGCGGTACTCGTCCGGGCGCCGCGCGACAACGGCAGCCATACGCTCCCTCATCCTCTGCCGGACGGCCGGACCCTGCGGGTGCGCCAGGGGAGCTACGAGCAGCCGTCCGAGCTGCTCCTCTACGATGGGGACCGGAAGGTGGCCACGGTGCTCGCCCTGAGTTGCGGCGAGATCGTGTCGATGGCGCTGGACCGATCCGGTCGGCATCTCCTGGTCGGCAAGGACAACGAGAACGATTCGGTGGCCGGCAACAGACCGTGCGGGGGCAAGGACTACGAGCTGCTCCGCGTCGGCCTCACCCCGACGGCCGCCGGTGCCTTCACCCACAGGGTCGTCTGGCGGGGCGACACCTATGTCGGCGGATTCACCTGGTGACCGACCCCTGCGAACGAGCGGTCGGATCGCGTCCACAACTGCCGATCGATGCGGCAGTGGGCGGCCCCGACGCCCTGCCGGACGGTGTCCTCCCCCGGCAGCCGAGCCACCTGGCCGACTCTGATCGCGGACTCGTGATCGAGCGGGTGGGACAGCACGGAGGTCAACGGCTGGGTGCTCCTCCCCTGTCCGCACCGCCCGTCGCGCTGGGAAGCGATCACCCGAACGCCTCTTCCACCGCAGGCCGCGAAGGTCCACTCGTGAACATCCCGCCCGGGGCGTTCCTGCGATGGCCTGAGGGAGGCCGGCGAGATCCCGGCCGATCATCTCGATCGGACGGGATCTCGCCGTTCTTACCCGGCTAGAGCTGGTCGTAGCGGACGCGCATGCCGTCCACGAGGGTCTTGAGCGCGGCGGCGGTCGGCAGCCAGGGGTCGGCCGGCGACTGGGTGGCCTGAGCGACGAGCTGGTCGGCGAGATTGGTCATCGGCGTCGCCGCGTTCGTCACGTCCGCGGCCCACAGGTAGGCCGCGTGCCCCGCGGGCAGGGGCGCCCCGGCCGGCAGCACGTGCACGGTGTTCTGCCCGCGGCCCCAGCCCACCAGCTGGTGCAGGTCGACCAGGACCTCCTCCATCACCGAGAAATCGTAAGCGGTGATCATGGGAAGCACCGGCGGGACGTCGACCCGGGTGGTGGCGCGGCCCCCGGCCCCGTAGTGCAGGGTCATCGAGACCTGCTCCGACTCCCGCATGAGCTGCCGGAGCAGCAGCTCGGACGGCACCTCGCCCCGCCACCAGTAGGAGTTCTGGTACTGCTGCACGTATCCCATGTTCTGCCACACCCACAACGACCGGGCCCAGCCCCGGGTGAGCCGCTCCTGCGCCTCCGTCATCGCCTGGCGCACCTTGGCATCCTGCGGAGGCGTCAGGGCCGGGCCGGCCGGCGGGCCGAGCACGGCGAGCGGCGCGGGCGCGGGCAGGTTCAGGCCCGCATGGAGCCTGGCCACCTCGGCGTAGTGGTCGGCGTTGGTGCTCATGGTCGGCCAGTCGGCCGCCGCGAAGCCCGGTGCGCCGAAGTAGTTGTGATCGGTGATCTTCTCGCTGACGATGTGGAAGGACTCGTGCAGCAGGGTGCGGACTCGGCCGTCGGTGCGGGCGTCCGTGAACGTATGGGGAAGGATCGATATCTCGGGTGAGGTCACCGCGCCGGCGCCTTGGATGGCCAGTTCACCCCGGTTGTCCAGCAGGAGCTTCCGGTTGTCGTGGAGGCGTTTCAGCCCTTTCGAGGCTTCGGTGAACGTCTTCTTGATCTCCGGCAGCCTGGTGTTGTCCGGCAGGTTGAAGACGGCGATGATGTGCGCGTCGGCGTGGCCCGCCGCGACCTGGTCGAAAACGGCGGTCACCTCGTCCACCATGGTCTTCAGCACGGCCAGACCGGCGCCCGTCGGAGGCTGGTGCTGCCGGGATCCCGCCTGCATGACGTACGGGACCTTGTCCTCGAAGACCGCGATCAATTTCTCCAGCGTGTCGTTGGCCGCCGCGTTCGTGTAGTCCAGCGGGGTGGCGGCCTGGACGTAGGTGGCCACGCCGACGTTGTTCAGTTCGACCCGCAACGCGCCCAGGTCGTTCGCCCGGACCCGGCCGTACGCACGCCGTACCAGCCGGTGCAGCGTCGCGCGGAGTGGGGGCTGGGGGAGCTG
>NZ_NGFP01000124.1 GCF_002149035.1 Streptosporangium minutum | reverse complement strand
CCCACGCCCTGCGCCATCTCGCCTGGCTCTCCGGCTCCGACCCCGTCACCCGCGCCTTCGTCGCCGCCCGCCCCGACCTCGCCAGCGCCCTGGCCCGCCACGCCCCTGCCCCGGCGGGCCGGATCTGAGCGCACGCCGGTCCCGCGGCGGCCCCGGCGGTACGGCGGGCCGGATCTGACCGCACGTGGCCATCCGATGGCGGACTGTCGGTGGGGCGACTCACACTGCAACCATGGCAGCCGACTCCCTTGAATCCGGATCCGCACCGGCAGACGACGACACCCCCGGCATCGCCGAGCTCAACACCCCGGAGTGGTTCGCCCTCTCCGGCGAGCTCGCCGGGATCGGGTTCCTCACCGTCGCCCGGAGGCTCCCCGCCCTGGTCCGCCAGGCTCTGGGCATGGCCTGGCAGGCCAATCCCCGCGACACGGTCGCCACCATCGCCTTCAACCTGCTCGGCGGCGTGTTCACCGCCTTCGGCCTGCTGGCGACCACCGGCGTGCTGGACGCCCTGTTCAGCACGGGCCCCACGCCCGAGCGGGTCAGGACCGCGCTGCCCGGCCTGATCCTGGTCGCCACGGCCGCGATCCTGCGCACCACGCTGCAGGCGGGCGCCGGTTGGGCCCAGAGCAGGCTCGGCCCCCAGGTCAACCGGATCGCCGAGGAGCGGCTCTACGGGCTGACCAGCCAGGTCGACCTCGTCGCCTTCGACGATCCGGAGTTCCACGACGCCCTCCAGCGGGCCCGGACACGCGGGATGCGCACGGCCGACACCGTGGTGGACACCGCGATCGACACGCTCACCGGCCTGATCGGGATCGCCGCGGCGGCCGGTGTCCTCGGCCTGCTCCACCCCGTCCTGCTGCCGCTGCTGCTGCTGGCCGTGATCCCGGACGCCTGGGCCGCCGTGCGCGCGGCGCGGATGGGCTACACGACCGACTACGCGCTGATCCCCGCCCGCCGCCGCAAGTGGATCCTCACCGACCTGATGGCCGACCGGCGCACGGCCGCAGAGTCGCGGTCGTTCACCATGCGGGGCTTCCTGATGCGGATGTACGACTCGGTGGCCCGCGGCGAGCAGGACATCATGCTGGGGCTCGCCAGACGCCAGGCCTTCGCCCGGATCGTCGGCGAGGCGCTCGGCGGCCTCGGCACGCTGGCGGTCTACACGGCGCTCGGCCTGCTGCTGTTCCTCGGCACCGTCCCGCTGGCGGTGGCGGGCACCGCCGTGCTCGCCATCCGCTCCGGCAAGGGCTCCCTGGAGAACCTGATGTACGCCACCAACCGCCTCTACGAGGAGGGTCTCTACTTCGCCGACTTCCTGGCGTTCTGCGCGCTGGCCGACCGGCACATCTCGCGGGGGCACCCGGGCCCGGCCCCCGAGGCGTTCGAGCGCATCACCACCGAGAAGATCACCTTCAGCTATCCCGGCTCCGGCACCCCGGCCCTGCGCGGGGTGTCGGTCCGCCTCGACCGCGGCGAGGTCATCGCCCTCGTCGGAGAGAACGGCTCCGGCAAGACGACACTGGCCAAGATCCTGTCAGGGCTCTACCGGCCGGACAGCGGGCACGTCCGCTGGGACGAGGTGGATCTGGCCACGGTCGACCCCGACCTGCTGCGCCGCCGTATCGCGGTCATCGCCCAGGATCACAGCCACTGGCCGCTGACCGTCCGGCACAACATCACGATGGGTGAGAGCAAGGGGGAGCCCGCCCTGTTCTCGGCGGCCGAGGTGGCGGGCGCCGACCAGGTCGTGGCCGAGCTGCCCCACGGCTACGACACCCTGCTCGACCGGCGGTTCAAGGACGGCAAGGAGCTGTCCGGCGGCCAGTGGCAGAGAATCGCGGTCGCGCGCGGCTTTCACAGGGACGCTCCCCTGCTGATCTGCGACGAGCCGACCGCCGCCCTCGACGCCCGCGCCGAGCACGCCCTCTTCGAACGCATCCGGCGGCATGCCGACGGCCGCACCGTCCTGCTGATCACCCACCGGCTGGCCAGCGTCCGCTACGCCGACCGGATCTACGTCCTGGACCACGGCAGGGTCACCGAGGAGGGCACCCACGACCAGCTCATCGAGGTCGACGGCCTCTACGCCGACCTCTACAGCCTGCAGGCCCGCGCCTACTCGGCCTGAACCCGGGGTGACGGCCTCCCCGCCGTCCGGTTCAGCTGCGATCTCCCAGCACGGCCTGCATGACGGCTTTCGCGATGGGAGCCGCCACCCGGCCGCCGAAGCCGCCGTGTTCCACGAGGACTCCCACCGCCACCCGGGGGTCGGCCGCCGGGGCGAAGCTGGTGAAGATCGCGTGGTCCTGCCCGGAGGCGGCGTTCTCCGCGGTGCCGGTCTTGGCCGCCACGTCGACGCCCGGGATGGCGGCGGCCGTACCGGTGCCGCCGGGCCGGGTGACCGTGACCATCATCGCGGTGAGCCGGTTGGCCTCATGCTCGTCGAGCGTCTGGCGGTAGCGCGACGGCTCCGTCTCGTCGATCACCGTGCCGTCGGCGAGGCGGACCTCCTCCACCAGGTAGGGGCGCATCAGCACGCCGTCGTTGGCCACCGCCGCGGAGATCATCGCGATCATGAGCGGGGTGGCCCGGTCGTCGAACTGTCCCAGCGCCGACATCGCGGTCTGCGCCCGGTCCATCTCCGGCGGATACACGCTCCTGGCCACCGGCATGGGAACGGTGAGGTCGTCGGCGCCGAACCCGAACGCCTCGGCCTGCTCGCGCAGCGCGTCCTGGCCGAGATCGATGCCGATCTTCGCGAAGGGCGTGTTGCACGAGGTCTTGAACGCGTACGCCAGCGGCGGGTTGCCGTCGCCGCAGGCCGTTCCGCCGGAGTTGCGCAGGTAGGTGTCGGTGCCGGGGAGGCGGAGCGCCTCGGGGGCGCCGACCTCCGTGGTCGGGCTGTATCTCCCCGAGGCCAGCGCGGCCGCACTGGTGACGATCTTGAAGGCGGATCCCGGCGGGTAGTTCTGCTGGATCGCCCGGTTCAGCAGCGGCCGGCCGGGATCCGCCTGCAGCCGCCTGTCGACCCCGTCGAGCCGGGCGGCGTCGAAGGTCGTGTAGAGGTTCGGGTCGTAGGAGGGGAGGGAGACCATCGCCAGGATCGCGCCGGTGGCGGGATTGATCGCGACGACGGCCCCGCGCAGCCCGGTGGCGCGCAGTGCCTCGTAGGCGGCCCGCTGCGCCCGCCCGTCGACGGTGAGCTTGAGCGTGGCCCCGCTCTCGGTGCCGTACACCAGCGAGCGCACCTTGACCCGGGGGTCCCCACCGGACAGCACGGCGTCCTCGGCCTTCTCGATGCCGGCTCCGCCGTAGAGCGAGATGTGTCCGGTCACCGGCGCGTAGAGAGGCCCCGCAGGGTAGACCCGCCGGTATCTGTAGTCGGCGCCCCCGCTGTCCCGGCTGGTCGCGATGACCGTGCCGTCGCGGAGCAGGATCTCGCCTCTCGGGCCGGCGAACCGCGCGATCATCGTCTGATGGTTGCGCGGGTCCGCGTTGAGCCGGTCCGCGTCGAGCGCCTGGATGTAGGTCACCTTGCCGAGCAGGGCGAACAGCATGGCCCCGCACACCAGGGCGACGTGCCGGAGCGGGATGTTGATCCGGCGAGCGCGTGGTGCGACCATGGGCCCCTCCCCCGATCGCGCTACCGGTCACCGATTTACCGGTTTAACAGCAAGACCGAAAAGGGGGCACCGCCCCGGGGCAAAGCGGCCGTACGGCTTCTAATCAACCACCGCCCGGTAGTAACTGATCTTGTTTTGGACGACCGTCTGCTTCTCGCGCAGGTTGTCGACCTGGGCCTCCACCCGCCGGTCGTGGGCTTCGAGGAGCGCGATCCGGTCACGGATCGTATGGTCGCCCTCCCGGACCAGCTCGGCGAAGCGGAGCATCTCCGCGATCGGCATCCCGGTGTCCCGCAGGCAGCGGATCGTGCCGAGCCAGCCGACGTCGGCCTGGGTGAACCTGCGCTGTCCTGCCGCGTTGCGGCCGATCGGCTCCAGCAGACCGATGCGCTCGTAGTAGCGCAGGGTGTCGAGACTGAAGCCGGTCTCCTCCACCACCTGACCAGGCGTGTACACACTCACGCCTGGCAGCATCCCACCTGGAGCCCACTCCAGGTCAAGCGGGAAATTTCTGTTTGACCTGGAGTGCGCTCCATCTCGCATGGTGGTGCGCATGACACACCTTCCCCTGGCTCTGGGCACCATCCCGTTCGGCACCGTCCTGGACGACAAGGCGACCTTCGCGATCCTGGACCGGTTCGCCGACGCCGGCGGCGCGATGCTGGACACCGCGAACAACTACCCCTTCTGGAACGAGGGGGCGACCGGCGACGAGAGCGAGCTGGCCATCGGCCGGTGGCTGGCCGCGCGGGGCAACCGCGACCGGATCGTGCTGAGCACCAAGTGCGGCGCCCGGCCGACGGTCTCCGGCGACCGGACGCTGGACTCCGCCGAGGGCCTGTCCGCCGCCGCGATCGGATCGGCCGCCGAGGGCAGCCTGAGGAGGCTGGGGACCGACCACATCGACGTGTACTGGGCCCACGTCGAGGACCGGTCCGTCCCCTTGGAGGAGACCCTCGGCGCGTTCGCCGAGCTGGCCGGGGCGGGCAAGGTGCGCGAGATCGGGGCGAGCAACGTCCCGGCCTGGCGCCTGGAGCGCGCCCGCGCCCTGTCGGGGGCCAACGGCTGGCCCGCCTACACCAAGGTGCAGCTCCGCCACACCTACCTCCGGCCCCGGCCGGGACTGCGGCCGGTGGAGTCGGGCCACGTCCTCGCGCAGGACGACATGATGGACTACCTGCGCTCCGAACCCGGCCTGACCCTGTGGGCCTACAACACGCTCATGGCCGGCGCCTACACCCGGCCGGACCGGCCGATCCCGGAGATCTACGACCACCCGGGCACCACGCGCGGGCTCGCCGTACTGCGCGAGGCGGCGGACGAGCTGGGCGTGACCGTCAACCAGGTGGTGCTGGCCTGGCTGATCGGCGGCGACCTCCCGACGGTCCCGATCGTCGGCGTGAGCTCCCTCGCCCAGCTTGAGGAGGCCCTCGGCGCCGTGGACCTCAAGCTCGACGACGAGCTCCGCGCCCGCCTGGACTCCGTCCGATGAGGGAGCCGGAGGAGCTGTGGTTCCTGACGCCCACACCGCTGGGCGTGTGGCGCTTCGGGAACGCCCGGCCGAGGAGGCCCCGAGCGCGTCCCTCCCTGCGGGCGCGGATCGTCTCCGCGAGGTCCTTCGTGGTCAGGCGGAGGTAGGGGCGGCGTCACTCCTGGGGCAGGTGCTCCGACAGGTAGCGGCGGACCAGGCGCTTGCACTCGTCGATCAGCTCGGGGTCGCCGTCGGGCCGGGAGCGGAAGGCGAGCTTGAGCACGGCGTCGGCGGCCTCGACCGCGACGACCAGCGCCCGGTCCAGCCTCGGCCCGATCGGGGCCCCGAGCAGCTCGATGGTGATCGCGCGGAGCCGGTCGGCCACGATGACGTTGTTCTCCAGCGCGGTGTCGAGCATCCGCTCGGTCCCCTTGAGCGCCGGGCCTCCCGGCGAGGGCAGCACCTCGCCGAAGTCGACGACGGCGAAGCCCGGCGTCGAGCGTTTCATCGCGACGAACTCGTCGATCGCCAGGTCCACCACCTCGGTCCAGTCCGACAGCTGCACGGCCGAGAGCCGGGCGGTGATCCGGCCGAGGAAGGCCTCCAGGTTGCGCAGCGCCAGCGCCCGCACCAGCCCCTGCTTGTCGGGGAAGAACTGGTAGAAGGTGCCGATCGGCACCTCCGCGCGGCGCGCGACCTCCTTGGTGGTCAGCGCCTCGTAACCCGCCTCGTCCAGCAGCCGCGCACACTCGTCCAGCATGCGCTCGACCCGTTCCAGGCTGCGCCGCTGGGCGGGACGGCGGCGTAGCGTCCCCCCGGAAACGTTCGTCATCGCTCCATCATCCACTACCCGGACCCCCCAAGGGCTAACATGAGCCACACTCATGCCAACTGGAGGTCAGGATGTTCCTTTGGGGTACGGCTACCGCGTCCTACCAGATCGAAGGCGCCGTCGCCGAAGACGGCCGGGGCCTGTCGATCTGGGACACCTTCGCCCATGAGCCCGGCCGCGTCCGCGACGGGCACACCGGCGACGTGAGCTGCGACCACTACCACCGCTGGCCCGAGGACGTCGCCCTGATGGCCGGGCTCGGGGTGGATTCCTACCGCTTCTCCATCGCCTGGCCCCGCGTCCAGCCCGAGGGGCGGGGCCGGATCAACCAGGCCGGCCTGGACTTCTACGACCGGTTGACGGACGCGCTCCACGACAGGGGCATCGTCCCGGCGGCCACGCTGTTCCACTGGGACCTGCCGCAGCCCCTGGAGGACGAGGGCGGCTGGCTCAACCGCGACACCTCCTACCGGTTCGCCGAGTACGCCGCCGCCGTGGCCGACCGGCTCGCCGACCGGATCCCCATGTGGATCACCCTGAACGAGCCCTTCGTACACATGGTCTTCGGCTACGCCATGGGCAACCACGCCCCCGGCAGGACCCTGCTCCTGGACGCGCTCCCGGTGGCCCACCACCAGCTGCTCGGGCACGGCCTGGCCGCAGCGGCCCTGCGTGAGCGGGGCGCCGAGAAGGTGCTGATCACCAACAACTGCACCCCCGTCTGGCCCGCCTCCGGCGACCCCGCCGACCTCGCCGCCGCCGACGCCTACGACACCCTGCACAACCGGCTGTTCAACGACCCCGTACTCATCGGGAAATATCCGGATTTGTCGGCGTACGGTGTGACCCTCGACTGCGTCCAGGACGGCGACCTCGACCTGATCGGCGCCCCCCTCGACGGCATCGGCATCAACTACTACAACCCCACCCGGATCGCGGCCCCCACCGCCGAAGGACTCCCCTTCACCGACGCCGGCGTCACCGGCCACCCCACCACCGCCTTCGGCTGGCCCGTCGTCCCCGACGGCCTGCGCGAACTCCTGACCGGCCTCAAGGCCCGGTACGGCGACGCCCTGCCGCCCGTCTACATCACCGAGAACGGCTGCTCCCAGCCCGACGTGCCGGGCCCGGACGGGGTGGTCGACGACCAGGACCGGATCGCCWACCTCGACGGCCACATCGAGGCCGTCCAGCGGGCGCGGGCCGAGGGCGTGGATGTCCGCGGATACTACGTCTGGTCCCTGCTGGACAACTTCGAGTGGGCCGAGGGCTACCACCAGCGCTTCGGCCTGGTCCACGTCGACTTCGCCACCGGGGAGCGCACCCCGAAGGCCTCCTACCACTGGCTCGCGAAGCGGATCGCCGAGCACACCGAGGCCCGGTAGGGCCGGGCTCCCGGGGGTGCCCGCCCGGCCGCCCGCCCGGCCGCCGGCTCAGCCGCCGAAGGTGTCGGGGTCCGGGCCGGTGCGGGTGCCGGCGTCCAGCCGGGCGATCGCCTCCATGTCGCCGTCGGCGAGGGAGAAGTCGAAGACGTCGATGTTCTCCTTGATCCGCGCCGGGGTGACCGACTTGGGGATCACGACGTTTCCCAGCTGGATGTGCCAGCGCAGGACGGCCTGGGCCGGGGTCTTGCCGTGCCGTTCGGCGATCTCGGCGATCACCGGGTCCTTGAGCACGGCCCCCTGGGCCAGCGGGCTCCACGCCTCGGTGACGATGCCGTGCCGGGCGTGGAAGTCGCGCAGTCCGGCCTGCTGCAGGGCCGGGTGGAGCTCGACCTGGTTGACCGCCGGGACGATGCCGCCGGTGTCGATGAGGCGTGTCAGATGGGCGGGCTGGAAGTTGGACACGCCGATCGCGCGGACGCGGCCGTCGGCGAGGAGCTTCTCCATCGCCTTCCAGGTCTCGCCGTACAGATCCTTGGCCGGCGCGGGCCAGTGGATGAGATACAGGTCGAGATGGTCCAGCCCCAGCTTGGCGAGGCTCGCGTCGAAGGCGGCGAGGGTGGAGTCGTAGCCCTGGTCGCTGTTCCACACCTTGGTGGTGACGAACAGCTCCTCGCGGGGCAGGCCGGAGGCGGCCAGCGCCTGGCCCACGCCACGCTCGTTGCCGTAGATCGCGGCGGTGTCGATGCTCCGGTAACCGGCTTCGAGCGCGCCGGTCACCACCCGGGCGGTCTCGTCCTCGGGCACCTGGAACACGCCGAAGCCGAGCTGCGGCATGGAGACCCCGTTGTTCAGGGTGATCATATGTGGCCCTCCCTCTGTGAGTGGCGTCAGCAAATAAAAGTGTATGCAATAGTTGCTAACGCTAGCTAATTGGCCATACGACTACGGAGGATGCCCAGGCGAGGGTGGGGATCACGTGACATGGCACGCGCATCACCAATATGGGGAAATTTCATTAGTCAAAGCGTGGTGGGCCCGTCCGGACCTGGCGTGGGCGGAGCCGTGGAGCGGGATGGCGCCGGTGCTCGCCGCCCGCCCGCCGGGCGTCGCGACCGCGTCCGTCATATCGGGGGGCGCGCGGTGGCACGGGCAGAAGCTCCCCGGCCACGTGCAGGTCCTTCCCACGTGGACAGAGCTGTGAAGCGACACGGACAAGGCAGCCGAGCGACTGCTCACCCGTGCCCGCACGGGTGAGCGCGGCCTGCGTATGTGGGACGTATCCCGGGGACCGCTGCCCGAGGACCGCGACTTCCCGTATGTCGTCGGCGTGAACCGTCGCCGAAGACGGACCGGCCGCCCTCCCGGGCGGACCACCCCGGCATCGCTGATTCCCTTCCTCCGAGGCGTGGCCCCGTGTCCTCCGCGAGGCGTGATCTCCCGCGCGACAGCGCCGCCATCTGACTCCCGGCAAGCCATCCGCCTTGCTGGGAGTCATTTTGCCGTCAGCAGGCACAGCCGGTGCGAGCATCGCCGGAGAGACAGAGGCGATCATGAAAACTGGGGGAGAGATGCTCCGAAAACTGATCCCGATACTGGCCATGGTGGTGGTGGCCGGATCACCGGCCGCCACCACCGCGGCCTGGGCGGAGGGGACGCCGGCCACCGCGGCGGTACGGGCGGGCGCCGCCTCCGCGTCGGCCGTACAGGCGGCCGTACAGGCGGCCGGTTCCTGTAGTCCCGGATCGCCGTGCGCGGCGGTCAACTGCGGGCCGGGCCGCGTCTGCGTGCCCTCGCCCAAGCAGTGCTTCACCACGCCGTGCCCGCAGTACGACTGCGTGCCCGCGTCATCGGTGCCGGGCTCGGGCCCGTGGCGCCCGCCCTACCCCGTCGGCTACCCGGGCCAGTGGCGGCCCCCTTATCCGGGCTCGTACCCGGGCCAGTGGCGGCCTCCTTACCCGGGCTCCTACCCGGGTTACCCCGGTTACCCCGGTTACCCGGGCTCGTACCCGGGCCAGTGGCGCCCGCCGTACCCGGTCGGCTACCCGGGCCAGTGGCGGCCCCCGGTCCCGCAGCCGCATCCGGTGCCGCAGCCGTATCCGGTGCCGCGTCCTCCCTACCAGCGCCCCTGACGGACGGCGGGCCCCGCGGGGAGCACTCCTGTCAGCGGTTCCCGGCCCTTGACGACGGCAGGCGCTGCGCGGGGTGAGGCAGAGCAGGCCGAAAACCGAAGCGCCGACCCCGGAAGCCCAGGCCACCACAACGATGACCTGGGCTTCCGCCTGACGGTCTCCTCCCGCTCCCCCGGCCGTTCACCGCACGCCACCGGTAGATCATCAAGCGAGAGCGCGCGACGCGCCCCGGGAGCCACTCGCCATTCGGATCACCCCGCCGGTCCGGGCGGCGCTCACCGGGTTGAGATCACTCCGCCGGTCGGGGCGGCGCTCACCGGGCTGACGTGATGGCCGGTACCCACGGCAACGCCAGCCGCTCCACCAGCACCAGGGCGGAATAGAGAACGACGCTCATCATCCCGACCAGGATGATCGCCGCCCATGCGGTGGCGCTGTCGGCGACCCCGCTGTACTGCACGATCTGGTAGCCCAGGCCCCCCTCACCGGCCTGGAACTCGCCGATCACCGCGCCGATCGCGGCCAGCGGCATGGCGACCTTCAGGCCGACGAAGATCTGCGGCAGCGCGGCCGGCAGCCGTACCTTGCGGAACGTCTGCCAGCGCGACGCGTCCAGGGATCTGGCCAGCTCGGCGAGGTCGGCGGGGGTGGTGGTCAACCCGGTCGCCGTGGAGAGCACGATCGGGAAGAAACTGAGCAGGAACACCATGGTCAGGATCGGCCGCTGTCCCCAGCCGAGGGAGACGACCAGCAGTGGCCCGAGGGCGATCTTCGGTACCGCGTTGACCGCCACAAGCAGCGGCGAGAACATCCGCTCGACCGCCCGTGAGCCGGCCAGCGCGATCCCGATCACAATCCCCGCGACCGAGGAGAGCAGAAAGCCGATCACGGTCTCCAGCGTGGTCGCGCCCAACCCGCCGAGCAACTCCGTCGACCTCGCGTCGAACGCGGCCAGCACCTCCTGTGGCGGCGGCAGTACCGCCGGATGGACAAGGTGGAAGACCGAGGTGACGAGCCACCAGCCGGTGATCGTCACCGTCAGCCCCAGGGCCGGCCACACCGCCGCGGCCGCCGCCCCGCCACCGAGACGGCGTTCCCGGGGCACGCCGGTGCGTACCGGGGGGCGGACCTCGCTCACCTCGGCCATGTCACGGTCCTCACTCTCCTCGTCCGGCCTCAACCGGTCCGGTCTGTCCGCCGCGACGACACGAGGGGTCCGCCCGCCGATGAGACCGGTGGGTGGGCCCGTCGCTGACGGAGCGGTCAGGACTTCGGCGTCAGGTCGGAGGCGATGAGCTGATCCGGGGTCAGGCCGGCCGGGATCGCACCGGCTTCCCACAGGATCGCGATGCTTCGGGCGACCCGGTCCGTGTCGATCGTGCCGGCCGCGGCGCCCGAACCCGCCGGACGGACGAACGCGGCCATCAACTCGGCCTCGGCTGCGGCCGGCGCGGCCGCCGCGGCGGAGACGTTCTTCTGCAGGATCTCGCCCGACTCCTCGGGGTTGTCGATGCTGTGGACGAGTCCCTTGATCAGCGCCGCGGTGAAGCGCTTGACCATCTCCGGGTTCTCCTCGGCGATCTTTGTCGAGGTGATCAGCACGTTGCCGTAGAGGTCGCTCATCACGTCGCTGTAGGGCAGCACCACCGCCTTCTTGCCCTTGGCGACCGATTCCACGGTCGGCTTCCCCACGACGAACTGGCCGATGCCGGCCACCGACCCGCCCGCCAGCAGGCCGATCAGGTTCGCCGGCTGGCCGTTGACCCACGTGACCTTCGTCGCGTCGATGCCGGCCAGCTTCGCGTACGTGGGGAACAGGTTGCGCACCACCGAGCTGGGGCTGTCGGCGAGCGTCTTGCCCTCCAGGTCCTTCGGGGTGGTGATCTGGTTGCCCTCAAGACTGATGATCGCGGCCATGGTGTTCTGCTGGACGGCGGCCACCGTCACGACGCCCTTGGCTCCGCCTTTGCCTCGGGCCAACAGGAGACCGGTGAGATCGACCGGGGTGAACATCGCCGCGCCCGCCTCGACCTTCGTGATGTTGTCGCCGGTGCCGCCGCCAGGCTTGATGTCCACCTCGAACCCGGCGTCCGCGAAGAAACCCTTCTCCTTCGCGACCCACGCGTACGCATCTCGCCCAAAGTTCCCGAATGACGTCAGATAGGTCACTTTTTCCAAGGGCTTAGCGGAAGAATTGTTAGGTTTATCCGAATTATCGGAACTTCCACAGCCAGCCACGGCGGAAACCATGGCGGCCAGAATCACGACGGCGACGGTACGGGTGAGCCTTCTCATGAACACCGTTTCCTTTTCGACCGGCGGTTCTCGACCAACCGGGGGGAGTTCGAACGGGACGGCCCAGGGCCGGAACCATGGGTGAGGAAACCTCGCGGACAGCGTACGAGGAAACCGCCATTAGTGCGCCGGCCGTTCACAGCGCGGAGCGGCGACAGATCGGGATTCCCCGCCAGGGGATGCCTTTCGCCCGGCAGTCCAGATAATCTTGGCGAAATGTGGAACCACCCGCTGGACGGGGAGCCTGCCCGATGATCCGACTGGCTGGTGTCTCCCGTACTTTCACGGGGCGTTCCGGTGCGGTGGAGGCGTTGCGCGGCATCGACCTGGACGTGAAAGAGGGGGAGTTCGTCGCGGTCGTCGGCCGATCGGGATGCGGGAAATCCACTCTCCTGCGACTTGTCGCCGGCCTGTTACCCGTCACCGAAGGCGAGATCACCGTCGCGGGCAAGCGGGTCACCAAGGCCCGCCGCGACATCGCGATGCTGTTCCAGCGCCCCGCGCTGCTGCCCTGGCGGTCGGTGCTCGACAACGTGCTGCTGCCGGCGGAGATCTTCGGCTGGCGGCGGGCCGCGCATCGCGACCGTGCCCAGGAACTGCTGGACATGGTGGGGCTGGGCGGCTTCGAGAAGCGCCTGCCGCACGAGCTCTCCGGTGGCATGCAGCAGCGGGTCTCGCTCTGCCGGTCGCTGATCGGCGATCCCCGGGTGATGCTGATGGACGAGCCGTTCTCCGCACTCGACGCACTCACCCGCGAAGAGCTGTCAGTGGAGTTGCAGCGCCTGCACATGGAGAACTCGGCCACCATCGTCTTCGTCACCCACTCCATCGACGAGGCGGTGCTGCTGGCCGACCGGGTGGTGGTGCTCAGTCCACGGCCGGGTCGGATCCGCGAGGTGGTCGACATCGACATCCCGCGGCCACGCAGCCTGGGCCGTGACGCGCACCTGGAACAGGTCGCCCGGTGCAGCGCGGACCTGCACGAACTGCTGATGGAGCGCGATACCCCGGCGGCGGCCGGGGAAGGAGGGCGATGAGCGTGCGCGTGTGTGTCTTCACCGAGCCCCACCGCGGCGCCACCTACGACGACCAGCTGCGGATGGCCCGGCTGGCCGAGGACGGCGGGTTCGAGGGCTTCCTCCGCGCGGACCACTACCAGTCGATGGAGTCCGGCGGCGGTCACCCCGGCCCGACGGATGCCTGGGTGACGCTGGCGGGCATCGCCCGGGAGACCTCCCGGATCCGGCTCGGCACGCTGGTCACCTCGGCGACCTTCCGGCTGCCCGGGCCGCTGGCGGTGATCGTCGCACAGGTGGACCAGATGAGCGGCGGCCGGGTCGAGCTGGGCATCGGCGCAGGCTGGTACGGGCGGGAGCACACCTCGTACGGCATCCCGTTCCCCGGGCTCGGCGAACGCTTCAACCGCCTGGAGGAGCAGCTCGCCATCGTGAGCGGGCTCTGGGCGACCCCGGCCGGAGACCGGTTCAGCTACCACGGCGACCACTACCGGCTGGTCGACGCACCCGCCCTGCCCAAGCCGGTACAGACGCCCGGCCCGCCGATCATCGTCGGTGGCCGCGGGCCGAAGCGCACCCCCGAGCTGGCCGCCCGCTACGCGGACGAGTTCAACATGCCATTCAAGAGCGTGGCGGAGACCGCCGGAGCGTACGAGCGTGTCATCGAGGCCGGCGAGCGGACGGGCCGGGCCGGCACCGGCCGCGCCCCGCTGGTGCTCTCGGCGGGCATCGTCGTCGCGATCGGGCGTAACGACGCCGAAGCCCGGCGCCGGGCCGATCCGTTGCACGTGCCGAGCGCGCTGCCCCCGGAGGACCCGGTGATCGGTTCGCCCGCACAGCTCGTCGAGCGGATCGGCGAATTCGCCGCGATCGGCGCCACCCGGATACACCTGCGCCTGGTCGACATGGCGGACCTCGACCACCTGGAGCTGATCGCCGCCGAAGTGCTGCCGCACCTGGAGGGAGAGCGATGAGCGAGACTGAGATCGACCCGGTGGGCCCGGAACTCGGCCCGGTCGGACAGGAGATCGTCTACGAGAACGACCGGGTCCGGGTCTGGCACATCCGGCTGGAGCCCGGCGAGCGCCAGCCGCTGCATCGGCACGACCATCCGTACCTCGTCATCGCGGTACAGGGTGCGAAGAACGTCGTTCAGACTGTGGACGGCACCCGGATCGACGCCGAGGAACCGAGCGGCGGCGTCGTCTTCCGGGAGCCCGGCGCGACCCACATGCTGACCAATGTCGGGGACACCACCTATCTGGCCCGGCTCGTGGAGCTGAAGCAACCGCCGGCGCTCTGACGCTCCGGCCGGGCCCGACCGCCATGCCGCGCCACAGGTCCGGAGATCTCCGGTGAGCCTTGCGGCGATGGGATACCCACCTCGGCGATAGTTGCGCGTCGCCCGTCGCCACGTATCGTCCCCACCAGTGATCCCGACCGTTTGAGGAAGGATCGGCGTGAGCGACGATGTGGTGCGACGCGTTTTCCAGTCAGTCGACTCGTTCGACCCCGGCGAGTTCGTGCGGCTGCTGGCCGAGGACGCCACGCTGGCGTTCGGCAATGCCGAGCCGATGGCGGGACGTGAGGCCATCGCCGCCGGGTTGCGGGCGTTCTTCTCCACCATCGGCGGCCTGCGGCACCGGATCGTCAGGAACTGGCAGGTGGACGCCGACACCATCGCCGAGACCGAGGTGACCTACCGGCGGCTCGACGGCAAGGATGTCAGCGCCGTAGCCGTATCGATCTGGCACACCCGCGACGACGGCCTGATCACCGACTACCGCATATTCGTCGACCTCGCCCCCGTCTACCTGGTCTAGCTCCAGCGAGACCGCGTCCACGGGCGCGGCTCAGGACATCGAGACCTGATCCGCCATGGTGACCGACCTGCGATTCTCCTTCCGCGGTAGGGCATGGCCGGGTGGACCGTCACGGTCGTCGGCGCGTCTGCTCCTGTGAAGCCAGGTCCTGCCTCGGCGTTTCCGGACGTTCGATACGGGTGGGATTGCCGCGTACGAGCTCATCGTGGACGCGCCAGCGGGCAGTGGTGACGGCGCGCCCCGCCGTCTCGTCGCCGTCCTCGATGCGCTGTCGCAGCAGCCGCATGGCGATGCGGCGGTTGAGGCTGAACTGCCGCTCGGTGTCGACCACGACGACGATCCCCGAGGGCCGGTGGGTCGCCCGTACCGCCGTGCTGGCCTTGTTCCGATGTTGACCGCCGGGGCCGCCGGTGCGGCAGGCGACAATGTCGACGTCCGCTTCCTCGAACGTCGTGCGCGGGGCGTCGACCTGGCACGGTTGGGCGATGACGTACCAGTTCTTTCGGCCTGTGCCGGCCCGGTAGGGGCTGGGGGCCTGCCAGCACAGAGTTCCGGTCCACGAGGCGGCGAACGCCTCGGCGCCGGCTCCCGAGATCCGGATCAGGACCGATCGGTAGGTGTCGGGCCGGTCACCGGGAACGGTCTCGGCCCGATGGGTCTCCAGGTTCTGCCGGGTGGCGTCGGATTCCAGGCGGCGCAGCAGCCGGGCCAGCGCCCAGGCGCACTCCTGCGGGCCACGCCCGGCCGACAGGAGCAGATGGACGCTCACCGCCGGCCTCGCTTGCGACGCTGGTCCCGCTGGGGTGTGGACCCGAGGTCGGGTGTCTTGTAGGTGACCAGAGGGACCGTGGTGGCCACGGGCGTGGCCAGGTCATGGTCGACGAGGTCGGCGATCACCTGCTCGATGCGCTTGTAGGCCGTCGGCGCCTCCTCGAAGAGCAGCTGGCGGTCTCCGCACACCACCAGCGACCCCACCGGCGTGCGACGCAGCTCCTCGACCGTGTGCTTGGCCCGGCCCCGGCGCAGGGCGTCCGCACGCGACATCTTGCGGCCCGCGCCGTGCGCGACGGAATGGTTGGCGTCCGGCCCGGCGTGGGCGGCCACGAGGTAGGAAGGGGTGCCTCGTGTACCGGCGATGAGCACGTCGCGGCCGTCACCCGGCGCCGCTCCCTTGCGGTGCAGGTAGACCCCGTCACGGATCTCGACCAGGTTGTGACACTGGTCGACGAGCGGCTCGGCCGGCTCGGCCCCCAGGGCATGGGCGACCCGGGCGGCCATCAAGCGCCGGTTGAGCGATCCCCAGCGTACGGCGTCGTCGTGCATCGCCAGGTAGGCGCCGGGATCAGGGGCGGGACCCGCGCCGTGGACCGCAGTGTGCGCCCGCAGGATCCGTTCGCCCAGCCCCCGGGAACCGCTGTGGACGATGAGAACCAGGTCGCCGTCGGCAAGTCCGAGACGGCTCGCGTGGCCCGGATCGAAGACGGTCCCGATCCGCGCCAGCTCGACGAAGTGATTGCCCCGGCCGACCGTCCCGAGGCCCTCGACGTGACCGGCGGGGATATCGCCCTTCACAACGGCCCAGGCCGGGTCGTCGGCGTCCCGCTCGGGATCCAGCGCGCGATCGAGATCGGGGAAGCGGGCGGCGAGCTTCTCGGGTACGGCGCGCTTGAGCTTCATGGGGAACACGGCGATGCCACAACCGATGTCGGAGCCCACCAGGAACGGGTACAGCACGGTCGATGCCATGGCGGCGCCGATGGGGGCGCCCTTGCCGGGGTGCAGGTCCGGCATGGCGGCGACGTGCGTCATGCCGTCGAGGGCGGCCACCTGGTGGCACTGCGCGAGGGCGTCGGACTCGATCCAGCTCGCGGGAGAGGCGAACACGGTGACGGTGGCCGGACCCACGGCCGTGGTGGACGGCGGCAGGGACTCCTGCCGGGAGTGTTGCTGAGACAAAAAGGCTCTCTTCCCTTAAAGGGGTATGGGCTGACAGCGTTGCGGGGCGCGTCGGCGCCGTGGCATCTCGGAGTGGCGGGGTGCTGTCCGTCAGAGCGTCATGGACACCACGTTCCCCTGAGCCCACCACGCGAGGCAAGCGGTTTTCGGTCGTACGGACCCGTATGCCTGCACTCACCGCCATCTCATAACATGTGCATTGCTGCGGTCGACACGCTGGAGACCACGGCGGATGTATGCGCTCCCATGCCGCGGCCTCATGGTTAAGAGCTCCTCAAAATGAGGTGTGATCGCGTCTGCACCGTCCATGAGCTCCGCCTACGGGGGGAAGGTTCTCACCGCACCGGCGCCGGAAGAGAGCCATCCCATTCTGTTAGGCGCTCTGAGTCCTGTTAGGCGCTCTGAGTCCTGTTAGGTGCTTTGAGTCCTGTTAGGTGCTTTGAGTCGCGCCGACGGAAGGCGTCGACCCGTACCACCAATGGCTGAGTTTCTGATGACGACCTGGCGAAACATCTCCAAGATTGTCCCGCACCTGTCCCGTGACCTTTGACCTACGGCTGCATATGACGGCAATCGGCTACATGTGACCGTTGAAAGGGAACGGGCTGAGCCCCAGGTAAAGAGTTAAGTGGCTGACCAGAACAGTGCCCCCGGCATGATTCGAACATGCGGCATTCACTTTGGGAGTGCGATTGCTCTTCTGGAGAGACTGCCCGTGACCTGCCGACACAACACGCACGGTGATCACTCAACTCCTGATCATTCCATGCGTGCCCGGGGTCACGAAGTTGTTTGACTTGCCCCGGATCCTCGTAGCCGAGCATCTGATCCGTAGCCAGTTCGAGAACGTCCAGGGGCGTCTACCGGCGTCAGAAGGACCTGTTCGGAGACTCCTCACGATTGCTCGTCTTCTGTGGGTGTCCACTGGTGTCCAGGGACGGTGTCAGCACTTCCGTCAGCAAGATCACGCGCAGTGCAGAGGCATTGTCGTACCCGATCGCTACTCTCCCGCGCATGGCAGTCCCCGAGATCATCCCCATCAGCTACGAACCCGACTACCACACCGACACCATCGGCCACTGGGAGGGCGGGCAGTTCCTCGGCTCCGTCGTCGCCGCCTTCCCCGAGGGCTACACGCACACCGACGACTGGCGGGCGCACAAACGCTGGTACGCCGTCCTGCACACCTTCGACGCCGCCGGCCACCACCTCGACTCCCGCATCGAGCACACCGGGACCGATGACAACTACCGGGCCGCCGTCGACGCGGCGCAGGAGCGGTTGAAGCAGTGGCTCGACACCCTTCCCGGCCTCCGCTTCGGCGACATCGCCATCCGACCCTTCCACCACGAAGTCGACGACGTGCTCTTCGGCCTCGTCATCGAGACCTTCGAAGGCAACGACCACGCCGAGCTCCACCCGAACAACCTCGGCTTCTACGAACCCTGGGACGGCTTGTACGACACCTGACCACTTGATCCGTAGGGAAGTGCGGATGCCTCGTCAGCGGCGTCCCGACCTGGTCAGGCGGTGGTTTCGGGTCGGTAGCGTGTGATCGTGTAAGGCGATGTTGCTGTACGGCACTGCTGTACAGCAGTCCCCATGAGATACGGCACGGCCTCTCGGCCAGCGCTCGCCATCCGGTCCGGGTGCGACCGTGACGGCGTGTTCGTATCAGGACCGCGGCCAGGCCGGCCGCCTCGTTCTCCTCCGATGTTGACAACGGCTAGCACTGCCACAGGAAGCGGCCCTCTTGCTCGTCGGCACTGAGGAAGCCGTAGCCCATGCCGCCGTCACCGAACATCAACTGGTACATGTCCCGCTGGGAGGAGCGGAGTTGGAAGAAGAAGCTCCACGGACCGCCGGCCGGGTACTCCTCGTCCTGCAGCCAGCCGGGAACGCCCAGTAGGCGGGACCCCCAGCAAGGCGGCTCCACCTGCTCAACCTCTTCCAAATCGACGAACAGCTCTTCGACGAGGCTTTCACCGTCGGCGGCCGCAACCGTCTCGATGAACGGTGGGATCCGGCCCGGCTGCACAATGAGCGCGTTTTCGCCCCCCTCTGACCGCCAGGACTCCTCGGATCCGTCGTCCATGAAGAGGTAGGCCATCCGGATCGACCTACCGGGGAGTCTGAACTGCCCGATGAACCCCATTGGACGCTCGTGCCGTGCGCAGAGCGGCCACTGCGGCTCCTCCAACCAGGTCGGCCGGCCGCCGAGCTTGGTGCAGAACTCGTCGATCACCCTGTCCACACGAGAGAAGACCATCTCGTATGTGAGGACATCAGCGTTGATCATCGGGGCATCTTACGGTGAGATACCAACCCGGTTCATGGAGAGTGGTCTTGCCCGGCCGACGGAAGCAGAAAGCCGACACGGCTGTCCGCTTTTCAGGCGGGCCAATCGCCCTGGCCGGATGCCGGATGCCGCGGTCAGAGGGTGGCGGATGGTAGCCGCAGTGAGTCCGCGTGCGGGGCCGTTGCTGTCAGGGTTGCTGTCGCCACTCTTTCGAGAGCCTGACGGCTGTCCACTACTCTCGCCTGAGTTGATCTGTTTTCGGGGGCGAAGACGGAGAGGGCGCCATGACTCAGGTACCGGAGGCGGAGACGCGATCGCCTGCAACGGCGGCGCTCCGCTTCGGCGCAGTCCTGGCCGCATCAGGGCCGGTGATCCTGACGACCTTCGAGGTCGGCAGGCAGAGCGTCGGCTGGTTCTGTTCCGCGACGGGCTCCGATCCCTCCGCGATGGAGGGCCCCTACGCGTTGGAGAGCATGCCGGGAGAGCTGCTGTTCTGGGGCGTCCTCCTGCTGCCGGTCGTCGTGGCCGGCCTTCTCCTGCACGGGTCACGCCGGGCCACGCTCACCGCCGTCGCCGCAGTCGGCAGCGTGCTCGCGTTCGGGCTCGTCACCGCGTTTCTCCTACCGGGCCCCGACCCGTGCACCGGGCAGGAACGTGCGGTCGTGCCGCCCTGGCCCCTGATCGTCTGCTACCTGGTGGCCGCGGGAGCGCTGCTCCTGGCGGCCCGATCCCCCCTGCCCCGGAGACGGTACGGGCTCATCCTGTGGGCGGGCGCCGTCACCGCGGCGGCATGGGCGGCGATGTTCCACCGCCTCACGGTCACATACGACAGATTCCTCGTAGTCAGCTACGGCCGCATCGAGGTTCCGGAATCGCCCTGGGACGGCCTCGCCTGGTGGTCCGGTGACGCCGACAGGATCGGCCTGCCGGTCGTTCTCGTCGCGTCGGCGGTGGCCGCGAGAGCCGCCGCTTCCACCCGATGGGGACGCTCAGCCGGCACCGCGGCCGCGGCGGCGCTTCTCCTCTTCCCACTGCTCGACGTCGCGATGTACACCAGCTGGTACGGCAGCGACTTCCAAACACCTTTCGCCGATTCGGTGCGATGGCATCTGCTTCTCGCAGCCGTCCTCGTCGCGTCAGCCACGTGGAGCCCCTGGATGCGGATCTCCTGGGCCGGGACCGTCCGTCTGACGCGGGACATGATCAGCGGACAGTTGAAGGGCATGATTCCTGGACGGACGAAGGTTCTCGCCGTCGCAGTCGTGATCGCGACTGCCACCGTCTGGCTGGTCGTCTCGTCCTTCACGCCGACACGGTAGGAGCACAACGACACAAGTCGCCGGCCGGGAGCGACATCTACCCCCAGAGCACTTCATCACGAGTGAGAACACGATCGTCCGGAACCGTCTACGGTCCTCTTCCTGGCCTACTCGAGCGGGTTCTACAGGGTCCCTCAGCCCGTGGTCGTCCAGGGCCGGATCACATGGTCCATCACCCACCTGGCACAGGCCGGGTTGCTGGAGCGGCCCTGAAGGCGAAGTACGCCACCTCGGCGGACCGGGTGATGAGGGCATGGACGGGCTCATCCGCCGACCCGCTCGGTTTGGATGTGGTCCATGTTCAAGCCAAGCGCTACGCCGCTGACCGGACAGTACATCGACCCGACGTTCAGACATTCGCCAGAGCGCTCCAGGGCGCACAGGCGTCCCGGGGTGTCTCCATTGCCACCACCCGCTTCTCCCCGGGCGCCATCGACTTCGCCGAGGAAGTCCCCTCTCGGATCATCCTGATCGACAACCGCCGTCTCGGAGAACTCATGGTGGCCTACGACTGCGGAGTTCAAGAAGCTGAGACCGTGACCACCAAAAAGATCGGCGGGGACTTCTTCACCAGCCGGTGAAATAGGTTTGCGAAGGTCATTGCTGCATCGAACATTTGATCCGTAGGCAACGACAGACGCCTCGTCAGCGACATCCCGGCCTGCTCAGATGGTAGATGCGGTCCGGTGGCGTGTGATCGTGTAAGGCGGTGTTGCTGTACGGGACTGCTGTACAGCAACTTCATCCGATGGCTCGTCCTCATCCGGTATGGGAGCCAGGACCACAAGCCCGAGCCTTCACAGCGCGCTGCCGGAGAGCAGGGTGTCCCCAACATCCGCGTCCACGACACCCAGCACACCTGCGCCTCGCTCCTGGCCGCGCTCGACGTTCACCCCCGGGTCGCCATGCGCATCATGCGGCGTTCGCAGATCTCAATGACCATGGACGTCTACACGCAGATCCCGACTCCGGAGACGCGCGCCGCGCTCGACCGGCTGAACCAGAGCCTCGACGGCTGAACACACAACGACAAGGCCCTCTCAGCAGTCTCCGCTGAGAGGGCCCTCGGCTTGGATCCACAGACTCTGATCAACGATCGAACCAGGCCCTCACCGAGGGAAGAAGCAGCAGGACGACCACCACGGCCGGCAGCACCAGGCCGGCATCGAACGCGCTGCGAACGCCGAGATCAGCATCAAGAGCAAGACCGACCACGGAGAAAAGCACCGGCAAGCTCTCGACCGCAACCGCTGCGACCCACACACCCCGCTTGCGCGAGTCCCATCTGAACGCCAGCCAGCCGATCAGCCCGGTGAGCACAAGGATGGACATCAGGGACAAGAACCCCACGGCGCCGTCCGGCTCGGCGGCCCCTCCGAAGAAAAGGCCGGAGAGCAGCACGACTGCCACCAACCCGAACATCGCCTGAATCATCATGACGACCTGTACGCTCTTCGCCGCACGCGGCATGAGGCCGGTCTTGTCTACCGTGACCATGGGACCCCTCGGGAAAGTTGATCAGCGCTCATCTTCACCAACTCCAGGGGACCCGGCAAAGTTCCACCCGGCTGAGGCGATCAGCTCTGCCCGCCGGAGGATGCTCGCAGCATGCCTCGACGGTTCCCCACTCGGGGAGCTCATGTGCGTCGGGATAGATCATGATGATCTTCTCCAACAGCTCAGAACTGTCTGTCTGCACGTCCCAGTGGCCGCTGTCGAATGCCCGGATCTTCACCTCCGGCACCGACGAACTGCCGCCGTGGCCCACGAGTTCCCCATCGATACGGCCTGCTGTACGACGCTCCCCCGCGCTCCGGCGCGACCTCTCGATCAGCTCATAACTGATCTTGACCGTCGTGCCGCCCTGCCGGAAGGATTCCCGCGTGGACGAGATATGAGCCGGTCGGGGCCGGGGCCGTTCGACAGTGACCAGGCGCTGGACTTCGTGCACTACCTGGAAGAGCTCGACGAGCCGGAGCGCGAACTCCACGAGATGCTGGAAGCGATCCTCGATGAGGACGGCTACCTGCACGACGACGTGATGGAGATCGGAATGGCCGCCGCCGCCACGGTGGCGGTGCTGCTGGACGGCGGCCGAACCCTCGATCCGGAGTGGGAGCCCGCCTTACCAGACATCTCCGTGACCGACCGCCTGCGACTCCTGGCCCTGGGCGTGATGGAGTGCGCCGTCCAGCCCTGGGATCGCCGGACCGGCCACAACATGACGTACGACACCTGGGAGTCGATGGGCAGGGCCCAGCAGTACCGCCAGGCGCTCGAACCCTACCTCCGGGTCCTGGCGGCCGGCGTGAAGACCTCGATCGACGAGCCCCGCGACCCCGGCTACTCCTGGACCGGCAAGACGGAGAGGACGCCGTCGGAGGCGGAGATCGGGCTCATGCGGGAACGGCTGCTCTCGCTGGCCCCGGCGTTCCGGGCTTTCCCCGTGCAGGTCTTCGGCGAGCGCTCACCCGAGGAGTTCGACGGCCTCCACGTCTTCGCGGAGGAGACCTTCCAGATCATCGCGGGCGCCTGCATCCACCGGTCGGGCGAGCTGATCGAGGACGTCCGGCACGACCTTGAGGTGCTGAGGGAGGCCCGCGGCACCGTGGCAGACATCGGCCCCAACCGCTTCCGGCAGTTGAGGGATCTGCCCTGGAGGTTCGCCTCCTCCTACGACGAGGAGTTCGCCGGCCGCTTCCTGGAGTCCGCGATCGGCGCCACCACCCTCCTCACCCGGTCCGGGCGGCTCAGACCGCGCACCATCGCCGAGTACCTGGCGATGCGATCCGTGACGGAGGCACTGGGTGATCTCACCAGACGGTACGGAGAGCTCGACGAGAACAGCCGGTGGGTTCTCAACTCCCGGATCTCGCAGGCCTTCGCCTACACCGAGACGGGAGTCTCCGACCTCAGGCTCTCCTTCTCGTCGTCCACCGGAACGCTCAGCCGCATCACTCCGCTGCTCGGCACCGTCTGGCTGGAGGCGTTCGGGGAACCGCGGCTGGTCCCGCCGGGCGAGTGGTTCCTTCCGTTCACCGGTGATTCGGAGCGTTGAGGCCGGCGACCCGGTGGTCGCCATGAAGCGGCCGACAGGTGTCGGAGACGGAAGGGAACGGAAGGACATTCCGTAGGGACGCGCAGAAGTGCCCTGGATGCGCCCTGGGAGCCACCCGTGACGTGATCACCGCAGGCCGGCTGTCCGGCAGCTCAGAACATCGAGATGTGGACGTGGTCGATGTGGTTGGCGGTGTTGCCGCCGCGGTTGGACATCATCTTCCAGCCGGCGCCGGTCCGGACGTCGTAGTACTTCTGCTGCCAGATGATGTACATGACCCCGAGCCTGGGGCCGTTGGTGATGGCCCACTGGGCGAGGCGGTCGCCGCGCTCCTTGGCCTCGGCCGTCGGGACCCGGCCGCCGGTGCTCATCATGAAGTCGCAGGCCCGGCCGCTGCCGTGGTCGCCCGGGTCGCCGGGGCGCAGGCAGCCGTAGCTGTAGGGCATCGGGAAGGACTGCAGCACCAGGTTGCGCATGGCTACCGTGCGGGCGGTCAGGCCGCCGCTGCCCGAGGGGGTCTGGAAGCCGTACTTGGCCAGGAGTCCCTCGATCCGTACCCGGTCCTTCTTCAGGGCCGCGATGTCGTCCTTGAGCTTGACGACCTTCGCCTCCGCCGTCTTCTCCGCGACCTTGGCCTTCTTGATCAGCTCCTGGATCCGGTTGAGCTGGGTGGCACGCTGGCTGGCCAGGTAGGACATGGTGGCGGCCTGGCTGAGGACGCTGCTGGCGTCGCCGTGGAAGCTCAGCAGGTTGGCGCCGTCCAGCGTGCCGCCCATGTAGGCGGTCTGGGCGAACCGGACGACGTCGACCTGCGCGGTGGCCAGCGCCCTCTTCAGGCTCTTGGCGTTGGCGGCGGCCTTGCTGGCCTGGACCCGGGTCTCCTCCAGGCTCTGCACCTGGCCGCGGTAGTTCTTGTTGAGCTGGCTCGCCTCGCGGGTGAGCTTGCGGAGCTCGGCCTCGGGGTCGGGTTTGGCGGCGTGCTGGACGGCGGCTCCGGCCATGACAGGGGTCAGGAGCAGCGCGACGAGCACGGCGCCCAGCGTGGCCGCGCGAGTCGATCTCACGCTTCGCTCACCTCCAGAGCCCCCTCATGGACGGAGCGAAACTATAGAAGACGATCTTGGTGCCCGCCACCGGAACGGCGGAAACCACGCACCATTGACGAACTATCTACCAGTCTGCGGTGCTTTAAACAAATGCCGCCACACAGGCTGCGGCACCGCCGTCACGGGAGATCCACCGGGGGAATCCTCGCACAGTACGGCCCCTTGCGATCACCGACAGAACATGGTTCGGTCTCATTGCCGCAGGGCCTTGTGAAGCCCTCCCCGGCGGATGACACTATCCAAGCAAGCATTAGCTCAGATATTGACTCCGGCCCGCCCACCAGGAGGCAACACACCATGCGTCAGCACGACACGCTGTTCATCGGGGGCGACTGGGTGGCCCCCGCGGGCACCGGGACCATCGACGTCGTCTCGCCCCACACCGAGGAGGTCGTCGGCCGCGTCCCTGACGGCACCCCCGCCGACATGGACCGCGCGGTGGCCGCCGCGCGCCAGGCCTTCGACCAGGGTCCCTGGCCCCGGATGACGATGGCGGAACGCGCCGCCGTGGTCGGCAGGCTCGCCGAGATCTACGCGGCCCGCCAGTCCGAGATGGCCGAGATCATCACGCTGGAGATGGGCTCCCCCATCACCTTCTCGCAGATGGCGCAGGCTCCGCAGCCGCTCGGCATGCTGCAGTACTACGCCGAACTCGGCACGTCCTTCCCCGTCGAGGAGGAGCGCCCGGGCACCTTCGGCCCGGTGACCGTCCGCCGCGAGCCGGTCGGCGTGGTCGCCGCCGTGGTCCCGTGGAACGTCCCGCAGTTCGTCATCATGATCAAGCTCGCCCCCGCCCTCGTCGCGGGCTGCACGGTCGTTGTGAAGCCCGCCCCCGAGACCCCGCTCGACTCCTACCTGCTGGCCGAGATGGTCAAGGAGGCGGGCATCCCCGACGGCGTCGTCAACATCGTCGCCGCCGGCCGCGAGGCGGGCGAGCACCTGGTCTCCCACCCCGGCGTGGACAAGGTCGCCTTCACCGGCTCCACCGCGGCCGGCCGCCGCATCGCCGCGATCTGCGGCGAGCAGCTCAAGCGGTGCACCCTGGAGCTCGGCGGCAAGTCGGCCGCGATCATCCTGGACGACTGCGACCTGCCCTCCGCGATGGGCTTCCTGTCGATCGCCTCCCTGATGAACAACGGGCAGGCCTGTGTCGCCCAGACACGCATCCTGGCCTCGCGCAACCGCTACGACGAGGTCGTGGACGCGGTCGCCTCGATGGTCCGCGGCATGCCGGTCGGCGACCCCGCCGACCCCGCCACCGGCATCGGCCCGCTGGTCGCCAAGCGGCAGCAGGAGCGGGTCCAGGACTACATCAGGATCGGCATCGACGAGGGCGCCAAGCCGGTCGTCGGCGGCCTGGACCGCCCCTACGACCGAGGCTGGTACGTCGCTCCGACCGTCTTCGCCGGGGCCACCAACGAGATGCGCATCGCCCGCGAGGAGATCTTCGGCCCGGTCCTGGCGGTGATCCCCTATGAGGACGAGGCCGACGCGGTCCGCATCGCCAACGACAACGACTACGGCCTTGCCGGGACGGTGTGGACCGCCGACACCGAGCACGGCATGGACATCGCCCGCCAGGTGCGCGCCGGCACCTACGGGGTCAACCTCTACATGATCGAGTCCAGCTCCCCGTTCGGCGGCTTCAAGAGCAGCGGCCTCGGCCGCGAACTCGGCCCCGAGGGCCTGTCGGCCTACCTGGAGTACAAGTCGATCGCCCGCCTGGGCTGACGCCCCTTCCGGACCTTCGGCCGCAGAACCCCGAGACGTGCTTGTACGGCTCCGCGGAGCCGTACAAGCACGACAGCGGACGGACGGCCCAGCACGCCCCCGCGACGCTGGGCAACCGCCTGACTGCAGGAAGTATGTCCCACGACCACCGCTAGGCGGCGGTTCGTGTCCCGTGGACTTCTCCCGGCGGATTTCATCCATCCGCTGTAGGTAGACGACGTTTATTCGCGATTGGTTCGCGAAATAACCTCAAGAGTTTGGCGGGCGATCTCCAGCTCCTCGTCCGTCGGGATCACCGCGACCTTCACGGCCGCGCCGTCGGGCGAGATCAGCCGGTCCCCGCGCCGGTTGCGCACCGGGTCCACGGCGATGCCGAGCGCCTCCAGACCGGCCAGCGCGGTCTCTCTGACCAGCGGCGAGTTCTCCCCCACACCCCCGGTGAAGGCGATCACGTCCACCGTGCCGAGCACCGCGTAGTAGGCGCCGACGTACTTGCGCAGCCGGTGGCAGTAGACCGAGAAGGCGAGCTCGGCGTCCGGGTCCCCGGCGGCCAGCCGCTCCTGCACCGCGCGCATGTCGTTGTCGCCGCAGAGGCCGAGCATCCCCCCGCGCCGGTTGAGCAGCGCGTCGATCTCCTCCAGGGACATCCCTCCCGTCCGTCCCAGGTACAGCACGATCGCCGGGTCCAGGTCCCCGCTCCGGGTCCCCATGACGAGGCCCTCCAGCGGGGTCATGCCCATGGAGGTGTCCACGCACCGCCCGGCCGACACCGCGGAGGCGCTCGCCCCGTTGCCGAGATGCAGCACGATCACGTTGCCCAGCGGCCTGCCGGCCGCGCGAGCGGCCTCGCGGGAGACGTAGGCGTGTGAGGTGCCGTGGAAGCCGTAGCGGCGGATGCTCAGCCGCTCGGCCACCTCGCGGTCGATGGCGTAGGTCGCGGCGGCCGGGGGGATCGTGGAGTGGAAGGCGGTGTCGAAGACCGCGACCTGCGGCAGGTCGGGACGGAGCCGGCGGGCGCCCTCGATGCCCGTCAGGTTGGCGGGGTTGTGCAGGGGGGCGAGCGGGATGAGCTCCTCGATCTTCCTGACCACCTCGTCGGTGATCAGCGTGGGCTCGGTGAAGGTCTTGCCGCCGTGCACCACCCGGTGCCCGATCGCGGTCAGCTCCGGGGAGTCGAGTCCGAGGCCCATGGCGGTGAGCTCGGCCGCGACGACCTTCAGGGCCGCCTCGTGGTCGGGGACCGAGGACGAGGCCTCGCCGATCCGCTCGACCGTCCCGGACGCGAGCCGTTCGTCACCGGACAGGAGTTGATATTTCACGGAAGAGGATCCGCTGTTGAGCACCAGTACGCGACTCAACACGCCTCCCCGTCCTGACGGCTCGCCGGTTCCCCCCGGCGGCCCGCCGAACGTTTCCGGCGGCCCACCGTATCCTCCCATCGGCCCGCCGAGCGTCCCCGACGGCCCCCCGGACG
>NZ_NGFP01000123.1 GCF_002149035.1 Streptosporangium minutum | reverse complement strand
CCCCCACCGTCTCCTGACTCCCCCGGAGGGGGTACGGCTCGCGGGCCGTACCCCCTTCTCTGGGTCCGTCGCTGAAAGTTTCGATGAATATCCGCAAGTTTCTGCTCATCCCGTCGACCCAGCACGATCAGCACGATCGATCAGCCCGAGAGAGGAATCCCATGCCCAGCCTCCGCAGAGCGATCTCCACCGGGGCGCTCGCCGTCCTCCCGATCATCGCGGCCCTGCTCCCGGCCGCCCCGGCCCACGCCGCCGACTCCCTGCGCGACCACGCCGCGGCACGCGGCAAGTTCATCGGCGCCGCGCTCGCCACCTCGCCCCTCTCAGGCGAGACGGCCTACCGCACCATCGCGGGCACCGAGTTCAACCAGATCACGGCGGAGAACGCCATGAAGTGGGACGCCACCGAACCGAGCCAGAACCAGTTCAGCTGGTCCGCGGCGGACACGATCGTCAACTTCGCCACGCAGAACGGCCAGCAGGTGCACGGGCACACGCTGGTCTGGCACAACCAGACGCCTGGCTGGGTGCAGAACCTCGGCGCCGACGCCCTGCGCTCGGCGATGCGCAACCACATCGCCCAGGTCGCCGGCCGCTACGCCGCCAACCCCGCCGTCGTCTCCTGGGACGTCGTGAACGAGGTCTTCGACGACAACGGCAACATGCGCGACTCGTTCTGGTACCAGAAGCTGGGCGACAGCTACATCGCCGACGCCTTCCGGGCCGCCCGGGCCGCCGACCCCGACGCCAGGCTCTGCATCAACGACTACAACGTCGAGGGCGTCAACGCCAAGAGCACCGCGATGTACAACCTGGTGAAGTCGCTGCGGGCGCAGAACGTGCCGGTCGACTGCGTGGGCCTCCAGAGCCACCTGGCCATCCAGTACGGCTTCCCCGGCCAGGTCCAGCAGAACATGCAGCGCTTCGCCGACCTCGGCGTGGAGGTCAGGGTCACCGAACTCGACATCCGGCTGCAGACCCCCCGCGACGCGTCGAAGGACGCCCAGCAGGCCACCTACTACACGAACATGGTCAACGCCTGTCTCGCGGTGAGCCGGTGCTCCGGCATCACGATCTGGGGCTTCACCGACAAGTACTCCTGGGTCCCCGACACCTTCCCCGGCCAGGGCGCGGCCCTGATCTACGACGAGGGCTACAACCGCAAGCCCTCCTACACAGCGGTCCACGACGCCCTGGCCGGTGGCGGCACCACACCCGACACCACGCCGCCGACGGCGCCGGGCACGCCCGCCGTGTCGACCGTCACCGCCTCCGGGGCGACGCTGACGTGGGCGGCCTCAACCGACGACCGCGCGGTCACCGGCTACGACGTCTACGCCGGCACCGCCAGACTCGGCTCCTCGACGAGCAACTCCCTCACCCTGACCGGCCTCAGCCCACAGACCGCCTACACCGTCCACGCCGTCGCCCGCGACGCCGCCGGCAACCGCTCCGCCGCCTCGGGGACGGCGACCTTCACCACCTCCGCCGGGCAGCCCGGCGGAGGCTGCACCGCCGCCTACAGGATGACCAACTCCTGGCGGGGCGGTTTCCAGGGCGAGGTCACCGTCACCTGCACCGCGGCCGTCACCACCTGGAAGACCACCCTCACCTACCCCGCCGGCGTCACCGTCACCCAGTCCTGGAACTCCACCCTGGCGGCCACCGGCACCGCCTTCACCTTCACCAACGCCGCCTGGAACGGCACCGTCCCCGCCGGCGGATCGGCCACCTTCGGCTTCCTCGGCTCCTGGACCGGCTCCGGCACCCCGCCCACCCCCACCGTCTCCTAGCCGTACGGCGGGCGGTGGCCGGAGCTCACCGCCCGCCCAGCGCGGTGACCAGCCAGCGGGCGAGCCACGTGTGCCCCGCCGGGGTGGGGTGGACGCCGTCGGGCAGGACCAGCCGGCGGCTCCAGCGCTCGCCGAGCGGATCCAGGAAGGTCGCCTCCTCCTCGTCGGCGGCGGCCGCGATGGCGTCCCTGATCCGGTAGGCCCATCGGGGGGCCCGCGTCATCCAGATGGGCCCGATCACCACGACCCTGGTGTGCGGCCAGCGGGCGTGGACCAGCTCCAGCAGGCGTTTGGCCGCCCTGTTGACCCTGCCGGCCCTGGTCCGGCGGTCGTTGTGACCGCCGGAGACGATCAGCAGGTCGGGGGCCGGCCGCCAGGCGAGCTCCTCGGTGAAGGACCTCTCGAAGGTCCGGTTCACCGGCCCAGGGTTGACGAAGCCCGTCCCGGCCGCGCCGGCGGTGACGAGCTGCCAGCCCAGCTCGCGCGCCGCCTTGGCGGCGTAGCTGTTCCACCGCTCCACCGGGCCCGACCCGACGGTGAAGCTGTCTCCGACGATCATGACCAGCGGCGCCCGGACCGGGATCGGCGTGGGCGGGGCGGAGGAGGCCGGATCCGGACGGGCCGCGATGGCGCCGTTCCCCGGCGCGACCGGCACTCCGGTGACACCCCCGCCTGGCGTCCCAGCACATCCCGAAATAAGGCAACAAATCGCTACAAGAAGGGCGGGGGGCAATGCTCGGGGTCGTATCCGCACGGACCCGTGCATGCCACCTCGGAGCTCTAGGTGCCGACTTGACATCCTCCCCACGGCTGAAGCCGGGGGACTCCCACCCTCGCGGGTGGGAACTTCCTGTTTCACCGCAGGCAGCCCCGGGACGGACTCAAGCCAAGGTCTTACACCCGCTCCGCGGACCTTTCACCTGCCCGCCGGCCCGGCGGTCAAGACCCGGACAGGCCGGCTTGGCTGTCGCCCGCCCGTCCGGATACACGGACCGTACCAAGAGAAGGGCGACGGCATGCGGAAACCGCCAGGTCACCACACCCCTCGGACCTTGACGGCCCTCCCGCCCCCCGTTCCTCCCCAGGGCCGGAGCCCGGGACCTCCCGGGGAGTTCCCGGTGAACCGGCTCCGCCCCGGGAGTCAGCTGACCTGCGAGGCGGGGACCGCCCAGGTGTTGCAGTAGCCGATCCTGGCGTACTTCCAGCCCTGGTGGAGCCATCCGGCGTAGTGGTCGCCGGTGCCGTGGTCGCGTGCGCCGCCGTTGCCGCCCTGGTCGTCGCCGCGGCCGTACTCCGTCCGCAGCACCTCGTTCCAGCGGGCGCCGGTGACGCCGAGCGGGTTCCGCACGGTACGGATGAACACCCCGGCCAGGCACTGGGCCTGGAGCTCGTTCCGGCGTGAGTGGGAGTCCTGGGCGGCCTTGGACCTGCTGGAGACCTCCCACCACCAGGCGCCGCCGATCCCCGCCATGCTCTGCACGTGGTGCCCGTACTCATGGGCGAGCACGGCCAGGTAGGGGACGTGGTTGGCGGCCGGGTCGACCCGGCCGGACTGCTGGACGAGGTGGGTCAGGCCGATGTACATGCCCCGGTTGGACGGGCAGTAGTAGGCGGCGAAGCGGGGGTTGGGGTAGGTGCCGCAGGGCCCGCGGCCCGGACGGGACCAGTAGACCCGGCGCGGCTGCAGGAAGACCGCTCCGGCCTGGGAGAACTTCCCGGCCCAGGCCCGGTCCAGGCAGCCGGTGACGGCGTTGAGGTAGTCGAGCATGTCGTCGGGCCGGGTCGAGGGCCGGGGGGCGCGGCAGGAGGTGGGCCGCATCGTGCCGGTGCCGTACAGCGGGTTGCGCTTGAGCCGGGCTGTGGTGTCGGAACGTAGCATCCGGCGGAGGTCGACGCCCATGATCTGCCGATTCGCCAGCACGATCTCGGACTCGCCCATGGAGCCGAGGTCCAGCTTCGGCGGCGGCCCGAAGCTCGGCGGCGTGGCCTCCGCTCGCTCGGTCGGCGGGAGCTCGGCATTTTTGGTCGCTATGGGACCTACGCCGGGGGTGGCCGGAACCTCGGCGCCGTCACCACCCGCCAGGCCGGCGAGCACGACGACCGCGGTGAACGTCAGGGCGAGCACACCGAAGACACCAAAGGCCAGAGGACTCGATCCGCGTGGGCGCATACGACCGCCTTCTCCATGGAATGGATCTCCGGGCGGCAATCTAGCGGATATCTACCTATGTACGTTTATTGACCGAAAAATAGGGATGGGGGGCGGCATTCACCCATCGGCGGTTCTCGGTAGGCTCCCGAGCCATGGCGGGATCTGCATTGCATCGAGCGGTCGGGAGCATGGCCGCGGTTGCCACTCTGGCGCTGGCCCTGAGCGCCTCCCCGGCCCTCGCGGCCGGTACGGCGGGCACGGCGTCGGCCCAGGCGGGCAAGGTGACCGACGACACGGTCAAGCTCGAACTGCGACAGGACGGCGTGCTGCACGTCACCGAGACCGTCACCTTCGAGGGCAGCCCGCCGACGCGGAAGCTGATCGACCGGACGCGCTACGACGACGGCAGCGACCGGCTCTACCAGATCACCGGCTTCAAGGGCGACGGCACGCTGACCGGCGACACCGTCACCCTGAAGGAGGGCTCGGGCACCGCCACGCTGGAGTACGACGTCAAGGGCGCGGTGACCCCGCTGGCCGACGCCCAGGAACTGCGGTGGTACGCCGTGGGCGCCTGGTCGGTCCCGGTCGTCCAGGCGAAGGTCACGGTGAGCGGCCCGGCGCAGCTCCAGAACCTGTCCTGCTTCGCGGGCGTGCTGACCTCCGCGATCGGCTGCACCACCGCGTCGCCGGACCACACCGGGACCACCGCGGAGTTCGAGCAGCAGGAGCTGGGCCCGGGCGAGGTGCTCACCGTGGTCGTCGGCTACCCGACCGGTGCCACCAAGGGCGCCCCGGTCCTGGAGCGCCGCTTCGAGCTGTCCAACGCCTTCACCCTGAACACCGTCACCGGCGGCGCGCTGGCCGGCCTGCTGGTCCTGATGCTCGGCGGCCTGGGCCTGCTCTACTGGACGCGGGGCCGCGACGCCCGCGTGGTCGGCCACGAGTCCGGCTCGCTCAGCGCCGTCGAGAACGGCCACTTCGCCCCGCCGGACGGCGTGCGCCCCGGCCAGATCGGCACGCTCATGGACGAGCAGGCCGACGTGATCGACGTGACCGCCACGATCGTGGACCTGGCCGTCCGCGGCTACATCCGGATCGACGAGCAGCCCCGGCAGGCCTACGACTCCCCCGACTGGATGCTGGTCCGGATGCCCGGCGCCGCGACCACCGCGCTGCTGTCCTACGAGCGGGCGCTCTACGACGCCATCTTCGACGGCCGCGACGGGGTCCTGCTCTCCCACCTCCAGGGCTCGTTCGCGGCCAATCTCGGCAAGGTCCGTGACGCGCTCTACCGCGACGTGGTCACCCAGGGCTGGTTCGCCCGCCGCCCCGACACCGTCCGCACCCGCTGGACGACCATCGGCGTGCTGCTCACCGTGGCGGGAGTCGTCGCCACCGTCGCGCTGGCCTGGTTCACCACCTACGGCCTGCTCGGCCTGGCCCTGATCATCGCCGGTGCCGCCATGGCCGTCGGCGGCCAGTACATGCCGGCCAAGACCTCCAAGGGCGCGGGAGCCCTCGCCCACACCCTGGGCTTCCGGGAGTATCTGGCCTCCGGCGACGTCGGCGGCGACATCCCCCCGGCCCAGCGGGTGGAGCTGTTCTCCCGCTACCTGCCCTACGCCGTGATCTTCGACAGCGTCGAGCGCTGGGCCCGCGTGGTCTCCTCGGTCACCGGCAACGGCCAGCAGGCCGACAACCTGTACTGGTACCACGGCCCGGCCGAATGGGACCTGTCCAAGTTCGCCGACTCGATGCGGACGTTCACCATGACGACCTCCGGCGCGATCTCCTCCACCCGCCAGTTCCGCTCCCTCTAGGCGGCCCGGGCGAGCCCGTTCAGGCGAGCCGGATGAGACGCCGCTCGACGGCGGCGGTGACGGCGGCGGTGCGCGTGTCCACGCCCAGCTTGCCGTAGATGTGCACCAGGTGGGTCTTGACCGTCGCCTCGGTGATGAAGAGCCGCCTGGCGATCTCGCGGTTGCCCGCCCCGCTGGCCAGCAGCTCAAGGATCTCGACCTCGCGGGCGCTCAGCACGGGGCCCGGGTCGCGCATCCGCCTCATCATCCGGGTCGCCACCCTCGGCGACAGCACGGTCTCGCCCCTGGCCGCGGCGCGGATGCCCTGGAACAGTTCCTCCGGCGGGCAGGCCTTGAGCAGGTAGCCGGTGGCCCCCGCGTCGATGGCCCGCACGATGTCCGCGTCGGTCTCGTAGGTCGTCAGCACCAGGACCTGCGGCGGTGAGGGCAGCTCCCGGACCCGCCGGGTGGCCTCCACCCCGTCGATGCCGTCGCCGAGCTGCAGGTCCATGAGCACGACGTCCGGCTCGCGCGACGCGATGCCCCGCAGCGCCTCTTCCCCGTCCGCGGCCTCGCCGACGACCTCCATGTCGTGCTCGCCGCCGAGCAGCGCCACCAGCCCGGCCCGGACCACCGGATGGTCGTCCACCAGGAACACTCTCATCGACCTTCCGTCCCGCCCACCGCGGCGTCCGGGCTCTCCGCCCGCGCTCCCCGCACGGGGAGCGGCGCCGCGGGTGCCCCGCCTGCGGGGACCCTGGCCGCGACGGCCGTCCCCTCGCCCGGAGTGCTCTCGACGGCCAGGGAGCCGGCCACCTCCGCCAGCCGGTCACGCATCGCGCGCAGCCCGTACCCCCGGCCAGGGGCGGGGGTGGGCTCGGCGAACCCGACGCCGTCGTCGAACACGTCCAGGGTGATCTCACCGTCCAGGTAGGACAGGGTCACCATGGCCGTCTCCGCGCCCGAGTGGTCGCGGACGTTGGCCAGCGCCCCCTGCGCCACCCGCAGCAGCGCCGCCTGGACGTCCGGCTCCAGCGGGTACCCCTCGCCTTCCTGCCGGAAGCGCACGGCCGGCCCGGTGTCGTGGCCGGCCCTGTGACAGAGCCGAGCGAGCGCCTCGGGCAGCGGGACGCCCTCCAGACCGGAGGGCTGGAGGTCCCGGACGAACCGCCGGGCCTCGTCCAGGTTCTCCGCCGCGGCCGTCGCGGCCCGCCGTACGTGGGCGTGGGCCCGCTCCGGGTCTGCCGCCCACATCCGGTCGGCGGCCTGGAGCAGGATGCCCATGCTGGTCAGTCCCTGGGCCAGGGTGTCGTGGATCTCCCTGGCCAGCCGCTCGCGCTCCTCCAGGACACCGGTGCGGTGCCTGGAGTCGGCCAGCGTGCCCCGCGCGCTGATCAGGTCGTCGATGAGCCGCTGCCGGGCGGCGCTCTCGCGCTGGAGCTCCCAGAAGATCACCGCGGTCATGGTGGCGACGCCGATCGGCGCGAGGATCAGGCTGGGGTCGACCTCCTGGGCGATCTTGAGCTGGGCCGCGATCACGACGAGCGTGAGCGCCGCGGTGGCCACCACGAACCCGCGCGGCCTCAGCAGCCGCAGGCACAGGAAGAGCAGCGGGACCGCGCACCAGCTGAACGACGGCGCGAGGACCACCAGCACGAGCCAGACCGCGATCACGGCCCCCAGCCAGACGAGGCGGCCCCGGCCGAGGTCGCCCCAGAGGACGACGCCGACGGCGTACACCACGGCGAGCAGGCCGCAGACGGCCAGCGAGGCGACGGTCTGCGGATCCATCCCGTGCCGGGAGACCAACCGCGAGGCGGAGGCCGCGAGCAGCAGATAGAACCCCAGGTGCATGGCCCAGTTGAGCCAGCCGCGCTCCCTCATCACCGCCCCCCGTCCGGTCTCCTCCGACGTTATCCCCCGACGAGGATGGCGGCTCCCGAGGGGCGGCGCATCAACCGATCGGTCGACCTCCGCCTCGCCCGTCCGGCGTCCGGTGCTCGACCGTGTTCCCGATGGCGTACGGCGACGCGGCGGGCAGCCTTGTGGGTGCAAGGTTCCACCGCACCGAAAAGGTTCCACCGCACCGAACTGGAGAGACACGATGACCGCCCTTTCCGCCCGCACCCGTGCGATCGCCGGCTCCCTCGCGGGACTCGCCATCGTGGCCGGCGCCACCGGCGTGGCCGCCGCCCATACCGCCCCCGCCCAGGCCGTGGCGGCGCGCGCCCCGCAGGCCGTCGTGCAGACCGGCGTGCTGTCCGCCGACGCCGCCCTGAAGATCGCCGACGCCGTGCAGAAGGAGGCCGTCAAGCAGCGGCAGCGCGTCACCGTCGTGATCGTCGACCGGTCCGGCGCCACCCGGTTGGTGCTGAAGGGGGACGGCGCGGGTCCGCAGACCGAGGAGTCGGCACGGCGCAAGGCCTTCACCGCGGTCTCCTTCGGCAAGGCGACCAGCGAGCTGGCCAAGGGCGCCTCCGGCGACGGCCCGACCATCGCCGACATCCCGGGCACCCTCTTCCTCGGCGGCGGCGTTCCCGTCGCCTCCGGCGGCGCCCCCGTCGCGGGCATCGGCGTCGGCGGCGCGCCCGGCGGTGACATCGACGAGGCCATCGCCCGGGCGGGGCTCAAGGCTGTCGCCGGGAAGCTCGGCTGAGAGGATCCCGTCGCACCCGGCCCGGCGAGGAAGGTAGAGCGACCCGGCGAGGGAGGCGGAGCGACCCGGCCCGCAGCGCCCCGGCGACGGAGACGGAGGGACGGAGGGACGGAGGGACGGGGAATGAGACGGCGAGCTTTCCTGATCTCCGGGCTGGGCCTGCTGCTCGCGGCGTGCGACGGTGACGAGATGAAAGGATCGAACATGCTCGACGAACGACTCCTGGCCGCCGCCGCGCGCGGGGACGCCGCCGCGGTCCGGGACGCACTCCAGGCCGGGGCCGACATCGAGGCCCGCGACGGGCAGCGCCGTACGGCCCTGCTGCTCGCCTCGGCGGCCGATCACGTCGAGGCGGCCGAGGTGCTGGTCACGGCCGGCGCCGACCCGGACGCGCCGGACTTCCGGCGCGACACCCCCTGGCTGGTCACCGGCGTCACCGGCAGCGTGGCGATGCTCAGGACCCTTCTGCCGGCCGGTCCCGACCTGACCGCGCGCAACCGGTACGGAGGCGTCTCCCTCATCCCGGCCTGCGAGCGCGGGCACGTGGACTACGTCCGCGAGGTCCTCAAGACCGGCATCAAGGTCGACCATGTCAACGACCTCGGCTGGACCGGCCTGCTGGAGGCGGTCATCCTCGGCGACGGCGGCGTCCCCCATCAGGAGATCGTCGGCCTGCTCATCGCGGCGGGCGCCGACGTCGACCTCGCCGACCGCGACGGCGTCACCCCGCTCGGGCACGCCGTCGCCAAGGGCCAGACCGAGGTCGCCGCCCTGCTCCGCGCCGCCGGAGCCCACTAGAGCGCGTCCCGGCCCCGCGGATCCGGTCCCGCCCGAGACGGCTCGCCGCGGCTCAGGCAGACCGCGCCCCGGCTCAGGCGGCTCACCCCGCCCGGACGGGCTCACTCCCGATCCAGGCGGACCGCGCCCCGGCTCAGGCGGAGGGCCTGCGGAACTGCTCGATCATGGCCGCGTACCCCAGGCCGCCCTGCCCCTCGGCCAGCGCGCGGTCGGCCAGGGTCCTGACGAGCCTGGGCAGTTCGGTGTTGACGCCGGCGGCCTCACTCTCGTGGATGAGGTGATCGACCGTGGCCACATGCGTGTCGATGGTGGCGTCCAGAGCGGGGTAGGCGCCCTGGTCGACCTGGCCGGCGTAGGCGGACACGAAGCCGGTTACGGCCTCGATCCACCTGTTGGCGAAGGGGGCGAACGTCGTGGCCTCCACCTTGGCTGTGCCGAGCAGGGCGGCACCGTGCAGGAAGCTGTTGAGCGTCCCCCACATGATGCCCAGCAGCGCCACGTCGTACAGGGAGGACAGGCCGTGGTCGGCTCCCAGGTAGGTCGTCCCCGCGCCCAGGCTCCTCAGCGTCGGCTCGTGCGCCTCGTACGCGGCTTCCGGCCCGCTGTAGAGCAGGAAGGCGTCAGCCGTACCCACGACCTGGGGGATGGCCATGATCGCACCGTCAAGGTAGGTGATCCCCCGCTCCGCGGCCCACTCGGCGGTCGCGCGGGCCTGCTCGGAAGTGCCCGAGGTCAGGTTCACCAGGACGCGGCCCGCCAGGACGTCGCCCAGCGGGTCGAGAACCGCCCGCACGGCCGTGTGGTCCGACACGCAGACGACGACCAGCGGGCTCGCCTCGGCCGCGTCGCGGGCAGAGGACGCGAGGACGGCGCCCTGCTCGGCGAGCCGCCCGGCCTTCCCCGCCGAGCGGTTCCAGACCGTGGTGGCGTGGCCGTCCTTCAGGAACGCTCCGGCCAGTGCCTGTCCCATCAGGCCCAGGCCGAGGACCGTCACATCGGTGTCGCGCATATGGTGCTCCCGTTCGTTTCCGCTGTCTGGCGAATACGCTCGCAGCCGCCGGGAAGGCCGGACAGTGGCAGGAGTGACTACCTTCGCAAAATTCCTGCCGTAGGCTCCTGCCATGAAGCCTGGATCCGTCGCCGTCGCGGTGGTCGACGACACCGACATGCAGCTGTGGGACCTGTACGAACTGAGCATCGCCTGCTCGGTGTTCGGCCAGCCGCAGCCCGACCTGGCCGACACGTGGTACGACCTGTGGCTGTGCTCCCCCCGGGGGGAGGCCGCGCCGCCCGGCCGCGGGTTCTCCCTGCGGACCTCCCATGACCTGGAGAGCCTGGTCGAGGCCGACACGGTGATCGTCCCCTCGGTGCCGGAGGCCGTCGTCTCCGAGGGTGAGCCCGTCGCGCCGGAGCTGGTCGGAGCGTTGCGCCGGGCGGCCGACGCCGGAGCGCGCATGGTGTCCCTGTGCACCGGCGCCTTCGCGCTCGCCGAGGCCGGGATCCTCGACGGCCGCCGGGCCACCGCGCACTGGATGCACACCGACGACCTGGCCAGGCGCTATCCCAAGGTGCGGGTGGACGACTCGGTGCTGTACGTCGATGACGGCGACGTGCTCACCAGCGCCGGCATGACCGCCGGGCTGGACCTGTGCCTGCACCTGGTCCGCCGTGACCTGGGGGCGCACGTCGCCAACCAGCTCGCCCGGCGCATGGTGATCCCCGCCCACCGGTCCGGGGGGCAGGCGCAGTTCATCGACCTGTCCGTCCCCGTCACCGATGACGACAGCCTCGGCCCCATGCTCCAGTGGGCCGTCGAGCACCTCGACCGGCCACTGTCGGTCGACGACCTGGCCCGTCGCGCCGGCATGAGCCCGCGCACCTTCTTCCGCCAGGTCCAGGCCGTGACGGGCACCACCCCGCTGCAGTGGCTCCTCGGCCAGCGGCTGGCCCGCGCGCAGTCCCTGCTGGAGTCGACCGACCTGTCCATCGAGCAGGTCAGCGAGCGCAGCGGCCTGGGCACCGCGGCCAACCTACGCCGCCACTTCGCCCTGAACATCGGCGTGACCCCCACCGACTACCGCCGCGCCTTCCAGCGCCCCCATCTCGCCGGCCGCTAACGCAGGCGGATCTCTCCGACGGGGCGGCCACCGCCGAGCAGGACGCCGGTCGCGAGCTCGTCGAGCCCGGCGGCCTCCAGGCCGAGGGCGCGCAGCGCCGCGACGGTGACCGGGACCCGGGCCCGCTGGCCGCCGTCCTCGATCTTGACGGTTCCGGCGCGGCCGTCGGCGAAGGCGAAGGCGTCGAACGCCTCGGCGCCCGCCTTGACCATCAGCCCCGGGATCGCGCGCATCAGCCGGGCCTCAGGCCGGGTCGTGCCGGACGTCCACTCGGGGTGGGCGCGGAAGGCGTCGGCGACGCGGCGTTCGGGGGTGCCGGGCTCGGCCCGGACGAGAGAGCGGAACGCGCGGGTCACGCCCACCATCGACACGAAGAACAGCGGGGCGCCGCAGCCGTCCACCCCCGTGGCGGCGACCCGCTCGCCGGTCAGCTCCTCGACCGTGTGGCGGATCGCCCTCTGCAACGGATGCGCCGGATCGAGGTAGGTCTCCAGCGGCCAGTCGTTGAGTACGCAGGTGGCGAGCATCGCCGCGTGCTTGCCCGAGCAGTTCATGTAGATCCTGGCCCGCCCGCCCCCCGACCGCAGCACCTCGTCCCGGGAGGCGACGTCCTCGGGCAGGTCCTCCGGGCAGCGCAGCGCGCCCTCGTCCAGCCCCGCTCCGGAGAGGATCTTCCGGGCCCCTTCGACGTGGAACGGCTCACCCGCGTGGCTGGCGCACGACAGCGCGAGCAGCTCTCCCTCCAGGGCGAGCCCGGCGCGCACCATGCCGAGCGCCTGCAGCGGCTTCATCGACGAACGGGGGGAGACCAGCGCGTCCACCGCCCCGTGCACCCTCACCGGGGAACCGTCGGCACCGACGGCCAGCATCCGCGCCCGATGTGTGGATTCCACGAACCCCGAACGGACGACTTCGACAACCAACGACTCAGCAGACACCTTTGTCTCCTTTCGCGAGGATTCTAGGGAGGTCGGGGATCACGGGATGATGGGGGGCATGCGTGCGGTTGTTCAGCGGGTGAGTTCCGCTTCTGTGACGGTGGACGGTGCGACGGTCGGGGCGATCGACGAGCCCGGACTGCTGGTGCTGGTGGGGGTGACCCACACCGACACCCCGGCGGAGGCGGCCAGGCTCGCCGCCAAGCTCTGGGGCCTGCGGATCCTGTCCGGCGAGAAGTCCTGCTCGGACATCGGCGCGCCGCTGCTCGTGGTCAGCCAGTTCACCCTGTACGGCGACGCGCGCAAGGGCCGCCGCCCCACCTGGCAGGCCGCGGCGCCCGGACCGGTCGCCGAGCCGCTGGTGGAGGCCGTCTGCACCGAGCTGCGCGGCCTGGGGGCCCGCGTGGAGACCGGGGTGTTCGGCGCCGACATGAAGGTCGGCCTGACCAACGACGGCCCGATCACCCTGATCCTGGAGATCTGAGGCGATCCCGGAGGTCCGGGGTGTCGCCGGAGAGCCTGGACGATCACAGAGGGCCTGGACGGCGTTCACGAAGGTCCGGGGTGTCGCCGGAGAGCCCGGACGATCACGGAAGTCCGGGAGGGCGTTCACGGAGGTCCGGGACGGTCCCGGTCCTCATCACGGTGATGATCGGCTAAGGTCACCGCTTGTCCGCGTCGAATCATCAGGGAACCCGTCGCCCACGAGGAGGGTCATGCGCACCTTCAGAGCCATCAGCGCCACCGCCGCGTCCGCCGTCACCGCCGCGCTGATCGCCGTAACGACGCCCGCGGCTCACGCGCAGGCGGCGCCCGCGATCACCGCCTACCACGGCGTCACCGGCGAGCAGCACACCGAACGCTTCAACGCGCTGCGCGGCCAGGGCTACCGGCCGATCACCTTCACGGTGGACAACGCCTCCTCGCCGCGCTACGGCGCCGTCTGGGCCAAGGGCTCCGGTCCGGCGTGGGCGATGATCCAGGGCATGTCGTCCAGCGGCTACCAGAAGCGCTTCAACGAATACCTCGCCAGGGGCTACCGCCCGACGACGGTGAGCGCCAGCGGTTCCGGCGGCGACGCCGTCTTCGCCGCGATCTTCGAGAAGGTGCCCGGCAAGTTCTTCGCCAAGCACGACATCGGCGCCGACCAGTTCGCCGCCGCCAACGCCGACGCGGCCAGGCGGGGTTACGTCCTCACCGCGGCGAACGTCTACGGCACCGCCGACGACCCGCGCTACGTCGGCGTCTGGTCACAGGGCTCGCGAGCCTGGTCCGTCACCACGGGCAAGAGCTTCGACGAGCACCAGGCAGAGTTCCTCGCCCGCACCAAGAAGGGCGAGAAGCCCTCGCTGGTCTCGGTCGGTCCGGGCAGCACCTACACGACCGTCTGGGTGAAGGACGGCGGCTCCGCCTGGTACGAATACACCGGCATGAGCGCGAGCGGCTACCAGAAGCGCTTCGACGGGCTCCGGGCCAAGGGCTTCTTCCCCGCGCAGCTGGACGTGGAAGAGGGCTCCTACACGGCCATCTGGGTGAAGGGCTGATCTCCGCCGCAGGCTGATCGCGCCCGCGCCGCCGTACCGCCGTCCGGTGCGGCGGCACGGACGTCATCCGGTTGGCGACGCGGACGTCATCCGGTGCGGCGGCGCGGGCATCGTGGTGTCAGCGGATGCGGCGGCGCAGGGCCGGGTCGATGGAGACGTTGCGTCCGGCGTCCGGCGGCACGATGACCTCCTGGGTCGCCGCCACCCCCTCGGCCCGCAGCGTGGCGTCCACCGGCACGGTCCGCTTGACCACGGCCAGCGCGATCGGGCCGAGCTCGTGGTGCCGGGCGGAGCTGCCGACGAAACCGACCTCCACCTCGTCGTGGACCACGGGGGCCCCGTGCTTCGGCAGGGTGTCCACGCTGCCGTCCAGGTGCAGGAAGACCAGGCGGCGCGGAGGGTGGCCGAGGTTGTGCACCCGGGCCACGGTCTCCTGGCCCTTGTAGCAGCCCTTGCTCAGGTGGAGGGCGGCGCCGATCCAGCCCACCTCGTGCGGGATGGTCTTGTGGTCGGTCTCGAAGCCCAGCCGGGGACGGTGGCCCTCGATCCGCAGCGCCTCGTAGGCCCAGAGCCCGGCGAGCTTCAGGCCGCCGAGCCGGTCGGCGAGCAGCTCGCGTGGGAGCAGCACGTCGTCGCCGGCGGGAACGGCCCCGGCAGGCGGGGTGAGCCGTGCGGCGTCGGCCACGGAGACCACCGCGTAGTCGGCCGTCACGTCGGCGACCTCGACCCGGAGCATGAACCGCATCTTGTCCAGGAACGCGACGAGCTCGGCCGACGTGCCCGGCTCCACGTGGGCCCACACGGCCTCGCCGTCGTCGACGAGCGTGAGATGGTGCTCCACCCTGCCCTGGGCGTCCAGAAGCAGCGTCTGGGTGGCCTGACCGGGTTTCAGGTCGTCGAGTTTCTGCGAGCTCAGGCTGTTGAGCCAGCTCAGCCGGTCGGGCCCGGAGACCCGGACGACCTCGCGGTTGCTGCGGTCGACCATCGCCTCACCGGCGAGGAAGGCACGCTGCTCGGCGAACGGGTCGCCGTAGTGTCCGGCGACGTCGGCGTCAGGGGTCTCGGCCGCGACCGCACCGGGAGTGTCCAGCAGAGGGCTTCGCATGGGTCCAAGCCTACGAGGCCTCAGCGGCAGTTACGGCAGCGGCCGAAGACGGTCAGATGGTGCACGTCGATGGCGAAGCCGAGCTCCTCGTCGAGCTTGGCGACGAAGTCCTTCACCACCTCCGGACGGACCTCGTTGATCTCCCCGCATTCGTGGCAGACCAGGTGCACGTGGTCGGAGTCGGCGGCCAGATGGTAGGTGGGGGCGCCGTGCCCGAGGTGGGTGTGGGTGACCATGCCGAGCTCCTCGAGCAGTTCGAGGGTCCGGTAGACGGTCGAGATGTTCACCCCCCGGGCGGTCTCCCGTACCCGGGCGCAGATCTCCTCGGGAGTGGCATGCTCCGCGGCCTTGACCGCCTCCAGCACCAACTGGCGTTGCGGGGTGACCCGGTAACCGCGCGCCCGCAGTTGCTCATGCCACGACGTCTCGGTCATGACCAGAGTCTAAGAGCATCCCGGCGTGATGGGGATCCTGCTTGCGGACGAACCCCGGGGAGCCCCTCCCGCGGCTGATCCTCGCCGGCCACACCCCTGCCCAGGCCGAGCGGCTGGCCGAGCAGGTGCCCGCCTGGAGAGCCGCCCCCGAGGCCGCGGTCACCGGGCTCGCTGCGGTGGGGAGCCTGTTCCGTGAGTTCGTCGCCCGCGACGGCCCCGAGCGCGTCAGAGCCTCGCGCGCCCACGCCGCCGTTGCCGGCCGGGCATGGGTGGAGTACCGCACCGGTTGATCTCTGACAGCGCGGAAACGGCCCCGCCCTCCGTGGAGAGCGGGCCGGCGGGGCGCTCACGTGTTCAGGCCAGGCGAAATAAACCTCGACAAACGCACCATCCGACCGAAATATGGAGAAACGGTATCTCCTCAAGCCCGGTAGCCGGTGCTCATCTGAAGGTGTTCTCCTTCCCGAATGTGAGGAGTCACCCACAATGAAGATCCGCCGATTACATTCCGCTGTACTCGCCGTGGCGCTGGGCGCCAGTGTCCTGGCCAGTACCGCACCCGCCCTCGCCACCACCCAGACCAGCGCAGCCGTGACCACCGGGACCTGGCCGACACCGGACTGGTACCTGCAGGGCCCCTACCAGACCCTGGCCGCCTGCGACCTCGCCTACGAGGACGCTGCGCAGAACGGTCAATACACCGGGCTCGCCTACTGTCACTGGTTCCGCGGGGGTGGCCCTTATCTGCCGGGCTTCTACTACGAGGTATACATCCCCTGACATACGGAAACGCCCCGCCGGTCCGAAGATCAGCAGAGCACCGGCCCATTACCGCAACGCGTTGATGAGCTCCTCCGGCTCAGGCTCGGAGAAATCCACGGGATCCTCCAGGTCCTCGTAGTCGATCACCTCATCGGCCGGCGGAGGAACGACCACGAGCGACATCCTCCAATCGGCGTAACGGGTGTCAACCCTCTCGCCTCTCGATCGTCGCGAGCCTGTGCGTGCCGGTCACATGCTTGTCGGTCAGCAGGCGCTTGGGCAGGTCCGCGCCGTCGGTCCGCAGACGCCGGGAGACCTTCGGCCTGGCGAGGGTGCCCTGGCGGAAGAACCCGCCGGACGCCGGCTTGACCGTCGCCCTCCTCAGCAGGGTCTTCGAAGCAGCCGGGTCGAACACGTTGACCGCGGTCTGCCGGCCGGCGGCCTCGCGAGCGTCCTTGGCGACGGTCCCCGGCCGCGCCGACCTCGCCCAGGTCTTGCCCGCGGGTAGCGAGTAGAGGCCGGAGGCGTAGAGGCACCCGCCGCCGATCGTCCTGGACCGGGCTTTCCAGATCGGCCGGCAGTTCGTTGGTTTCCTGCTCTCCGGGTCGAGCACCCACTGCATAGCGGCGTCGGCGGCAACGGGACCGGTAGGGCCGAGCCGCACCCTGCTGTTGAACCGGAACCGGAACCGGCGCGAAAAACATTTGCCTCGCTCCGACCTGGGTTTGTAGTCTCGGGGCACGCCGAAAGGAGGTGGTCCGAACAATGGTTGATCATAGTTGGGCTAGCGAGGTGGCTGTCCGCTAGGACGCCGTCGCTCCGGACTCTGTCCGGACGTCTGGCGACGTTCGGCGAATCCACGACAATCACCGGAACCCCGGGCTGCCAGAGGGCGGGTTAACCCTTATCCCGCCTTTGGTCCATCTGGCCCTCCTGCACGGCAGGAGGAGCAGGCCCGGGGTTCTTCCCTTTCCGGGACCCTTTCTTCTCCAAGGCCCCCTCTTCTCCGAAGCCCCTCTTCGCCCCGTCTCCAGGGCTCCTCCCGTCTCCAGGGGCCCCTCCCGCGATTCCGCGCCGCTCTCTCTCCCCGCGAGCACCTCCCCGCAGGACGCGTGACCGCCTGGCCGGGACGGCATGCGCCCGGCGGAGGCGGGGACGGAGCACACCGCAGGCACCCGGCAGCCATCCCGCGGGACAGCATCCGGCATGCGCCCGGCGGAGGCGTAGATGGAGCACACCGCAGGCATCCGGCAACCGTCACACGGGACGGCAACCGGCAGACCCCGCCGCAGGCGGTCAGTGCTCGCCGCGGGCGGGGACGCCGAGGGCGGCGCAGGCCTCCTGGTAAAGGCGGACCACTTCCGTGCGCACCTGGGCGCGCTCGGTCAGCGTGGTGCTCCACGGGACCCGGACCACGACGTCCTGACCGCCCACCACCGCGACGAACTCGATCGCCTCCGCGTCCACTCCCGTCGTCGTCGCGCCGGTGGCCTCGGGCTGCCCGCCGAGGCCCTTGCAGATCAGTAGCGCGTCATCACCATGGTCGTCGTTCATGTGACGTTTGATGGCATTGACTACTTCGGGGGTGAAAGGGGAGTTCATGCCCCAGATCGTAGCTAGTCGACCTCGGGCACGAAGTCGGCCACCTTCTTGAGCTCGGCGGAGATGTGCGACTGGAGCGGCTGCCCCACGGCCGCCATGTCGTAGGCCCACATCAGGTTGCCGTTGACCAGGCCGTAGAGGCGGTGACCGGCGGTGTACTCCTTGGCGGTCCCGGTGCGCGCGACCACGTCGGTCCGTAGCTCGATCTTGTTGAAGACCACCTCGCCGAGGTAGATCTCCACGATGCCGGTCGGATGCGACAGGCACACCTCCAGCTGGCGGTCGGGCAACTGGCGCCAGAAACCGGCCTCGGTGCCCAGCGGGCGGACCTTGGCGCCCGCCTCGTCGAGCAGCCAGGTGCGACTGGTGTAGGTCAGAAAGGGCTTGCCGTTGTGACCGAAGACGATCTCCTGGCCGAAGTTGAAGCTCTCGATCGTCGGGTATCCACCCACCCCGGCACCTTCCCACCGGCCCACGAGGAAGGCGATCGGCTCAAGGTCGGGATGCAGCTCGGGAACGTCCATGAATCCGAGCCTAGAGCCGGTCCGGCACGGCTCGCGCCCGGGACACGGACCCGCATAGGCTTCAGACATGGCACGATCATTGGTGATCAAGGTGACCGCCGGCGAGGACGCACCCGAGCGCTGCAACCAGGCGTTCACGGTGGCCGCGGCGGCGTTGGCGAGCGGGGTCCCCGTCTCCCTCTGGCTGACCGGCGAGTCATCATGGTTCGCCCTCCCCGGACGGGCGAAGGAGTTCACGCTGCCGCACGCCGCCCAGCTCGGCGACCTGCTCGACGCGGTGCTGGCGGCAGGTCGGGTGACGCTGTGCACGCAGTGCGCGTCCCGGCGCGACATCAAGGTGGACGACGTGATCGAGGGCGTGCGCATCGCGGGCGCCCCCACCTTCGTCGAGGAGGTCCTCGGCGAGGGGGTCCAGGCGCTCGTCTACTGACGGAGCCCGGCGCTCGTCTACTGACGGAGCCCGGCCCCCGTCCGCCGGCTGCCAGGGCCGCGCTCCCGGGCGGAGTGCGGTCCCGACGGCCGGCCCGCTCTCAGCGGGGCAGCACCGCGGCCAGCCGCTCCTGGCGGAGCCGTTCGAACCAGGTGTCGTCGATCGGCGGGAGCTGGGCGCCGATCGCCCAGCCCAGCAGGAGGTCGGCGAGGCCGGGGTTGCGGGCGAGCGCGGGGCCGTGCAGGTAGGTGCCGACGATCCTGCCGACGTGGCAGCCCTCGGTGCCGTCGCCGTTGCCGGTGCCGATCGCCGTACGGGCCAGCGGACGGACGCCGGCGCCCAGCCGGGTGACGCCCATGTGGTTCTCGAAGCCGGTCAGCGTCGGGATGCCCAGCGCCGGGTCCGCCTCACCGGCCAGCTCGCCGACCGCGCGGCCCTCGCCGCGGCCGCTGGCGATGTCGATCAGCCCGATGCCGTCGACCGGCTGCCCCTCCTCGCCGCCGAACGTGGTGCCCATGATCTGGTAACCCGCGCAGACGGCCAGCAGGGCGGCGCCGCGCGCGATGGCCCGGTGCAGGCCGCCGTCCCGGCGCAGCCGCTCGGCCGCCAGGATCTGCGGCCGGTCCTCGCCGCCGCCGATCAGGTAGATGTCGCCGCCCTCGGGCACCGGGTCGGCCGAGCGCACGTGAACGGTCTCGACCGGGATGCCGCGGCGCTGGGCGCGCTGCTCCAGGACCAGGACGTTGCCCTGGTCCCCGTAGGTGCTCAACAGGTCCGGATAGATCCAGACGAGTCGCAGGGCGCTGTCAGACTGCACGACCGAACTCCGATCGAATCTGCTGGAAGGCGGTGTAGTTGGCGATCACGTCGACCTTGCCCGGTGGTTGCGCGGCGAGCGCCTGCTCGAAGGAGTCGGCCAGCTGGAACGGCACGCCCGCCACGTCCAGCCGGAGCGCGAGGTCGAGCCGCCGCTCCCCGGCCACGTAGACCGGCCTGCCGCGCAGGACGCGGTAGTCGACGTCCCACAGCCAGGAGGTGTCGCGGCCGTCGGGGCCCTGGGCGTTCACCGACAGGATCACCGGCAGCGAGCGGTCGAGCACGTCGAACGCCTCCAGCCAGCCGGCCGGGTTCTTGGCGAGCAGCAGCCGGGCGTGCCGCCCGTCGCGCTGCACGGTGGTGTAGCGGCCCGCGACGGAGGTGACCTCGCGCAGGCGTGGCAGCGCGCGCTGGATCGGCAGGCCGAACGTCTCGGCGGTGGCCAGCGCGACCACGGCGTTGGCCCGGTTGGCCCGGCCTGGGAGCTGGATGTCCAGCACCCAGCGCTGCCCGCGCGGGTCGATCACCGCGTCGTCGTCGAGGAACCAGGACGGCTCGGGCCGCCGGAAGGTGCACTCGCGGCAGGCCCAGTCGTTCTCGGCCGTGCGGGAGGTCACCATGCCCGAGACGTGACCGCCGGGCGGGGTGTACTCCATGCCCTTGCGGTCGAGCGGGCCGCCGCACTCGGGGCAGCACCAGGAGTCTTCCTTCCACGGCTGCCCGGCCGACACCCAGGTGACCCTGGTGGCCGTGGAGGCGCCCCAGGCCACCAGCGGGTCGTCGGCGTTGGCGATGACGTGGGTGTTCTTCCCGGCGAGCGCCCGGCGCCACTTCTGGGCCAGCAGCCAGATCTCACCGGCCCGGTCCATCTGGTCGCGGCTGAGGTTCATCAGGACGATCACACCGGCACCGGTGGTGTTGATCACCTCGGGCAGGTATTTCTCGTCGACCTCCAGGACGCCGTAGGGGGCGTGCTTGGCCGACGACAGCGCCGAGACGTGCCCGGCGGGCATGTTGGCGCCGAAGGCGTTGGTGGCGACGTCGCCGAGCTCCTGCAGCGCGGAGGTGATCAGGCGGGTGGTGGTGGTCTTGCCGTTGGTCGCGCTCACCAGGGCCAGCTTGCGGTCCTGTGCGAGCTTGCGCAGCAGGTCGGGCTCCAGCGCCAGGCCGACCCGGCCGCCGATCACCGATCCGTCGCCTCGGCCGGTCGCCCGGGACAGGGTGGCGGCCGTCCGGCCGAGCGCGCTCGCGAGCTGTGCCCGCAGCGGAAGCTGAGTCATGCCGTCTCCTCGCCTAGCCGCCTGTCGCAGGACGACTCAGCAATCCGGACCTGGTCCGCCGAATCGTTCATGTCGCAGATCCTAGCCGTGGTTGGGCGCTGTCACCGTCCGGCAACGCCCGGCGCCACCCTCCGGCGACGCCCCGCCCGGTCGGCGGTCGGGGCACGATCCCCACAGCCACCGGTTCCTGGCGCGGGCCTCCCCACTACTCACTGAAAGCAAGCTCGGCGGTCTCCGGTGACGCCGCGTCGAACGGCAGCACGAACCGGTGCGGCCAGGACAGCACGCTCTCCATCCATCCCGCGCCCATCGTCTGAGCCACGTGCCGGAGCCGCTCGGCCGGATCGACGCCGATCGTCACCATGAGGATGTCCCGCTCCACCCCTGCGTGCTCGTCGTCACCGAGGATCACGCGCCAGGCCAGCGCCCGGTTGCGGTCGACCTCCATGGAGAGCGGGTGATGGCGCAGCGCCTTGGCCCGGTGGCCGAGCAGCTCGGCGCCGTTGGCCGGCCGGCTGAACAGCGCGTACTCCATGACCGGCGCGGGACCGCGCGGGTTGGGCGCGGGCTGCCCGTAGGGGAACACCCGGTCCACCTCGTGCAGCCAGCGGACCTGCGGGATGACCCAGGCCGGACCGGGCCGCTCGCCGACCTCGCGGTCGGGCCCCAGCAGCCGGGTCGCGGCCATGGCGACCTGCTCGGTCAGCTGCACCGGGTCGCTGACGGTCCGCAGCGACCACGCCCGGCGGCCCACGCTGCGCTCCACCGCCGTGGCGAGCAGGCACTCGCGCCGCCGCAGCGGGAGCTCGGCCCAGAGGTCGGCCAGCACCCGGGGCACCCCCGGGACCGGCCGGTCGGTGCAGAAGGCCAGCACCAGGGTGTCGGCCCAGATCCGCAGCCAGGCCCATTCGGGCGCGTCGGCGAGTAGGTCGGCCTCGCGGAGCTCGACGAGCGTGCATGCCCGGCCCGTCCTGCACTCCTGACCGCACGCCGCCGAACGGCGGCCGCAGATCGGCGGCATGTGACCGGGGATCAGCCGCTCGCGGTCCTCCCCCAGCGGCACCTGGACCCGGAGCGGCCGGTCCATCCCGTCGGCGAAGATCGCCGCGACCCCGGGCTGCAACGAGACGACCTGCCGGGACTGCTCCTCGCTCAGGTTCATCGCGGCCCCGACGAGCTGCCGGTCGTCCTCGGCCGGGAGCCGGTGCACGACCTTCAGCGCGGTGTTCTTCACGACGTCGGAGACCAGCTTGGTGGGGATCTGCTCGGCCACCACGATGCCCTCGCCGTACGCGCGGATCTCCGCGAGCATGCCCGCCAGCAGTTCGACCGCGTGCGTGCTGGCCCGTCCGGCGCCCCGGTCGCGGAGCAGCCGGTGCGCCTCCTCGATCACGATGACGTGCCGGAGCCCGCTGCTCCGCTCCTTCCTGGCCCGCATCCGCAGGTGCTCGACGATCCGGATGATCAGCGTGCCCATCAGGAACGCCTTGTCCTCGTCGTTGGCCACGTCCTCGATGGCGAACACCACGTTGCGCTGGAGCAGGTCGCCGATGTCGGCGGGGTGACCGCCCTCGAAGAAGCGGCCCGCCGAGCCGACCCGCAGCGACCGCAGCCGCAGCGAGATGAAGCCCTCGACGTCGGCCTGGACCTCCCTGCCGTAGCCGATCTCCTTGATCACGTCCATCGCGTGCTGCTGCAACTGCTCAAGAGTCGGTACGGCGGGCCGCACGGCCGCGCCGGGAGCCGCCCAGCCGGTGACCACGTCCCAGCCGTTGGCCTCGTAGACGCGCTGCAGGGCGAGCGACATGATCTGGGGGAACGGCTCCTCGGCGTCGAATGCCGCCATGAACAGCGCCCGCACCATGTCGATGTGGGCCTGGACCGGATAGCCGGGCTCCGGGGCGAGCGGGTTGACGCTGAACGGCACGCTGTCCGGGGCCGACGGGTTGATCACGGTCACCGGGGCCAGATGCTCGACCCGGCCGCCCATCGCGGCGTACTCGGACTTGGCCGGCTCGATGGCCAGCCACGGGATGCCCGCGCCGGTGAGCTGCTCCAGCAGGTGCCTGACGGTCTGGGACTTGCCCGAGCCGGTGGCCCCGGTGATGAACGCGTGCCGGTTCAGGGTGGCGAGCGGGACCTTGAACGAGCCGACCGCCCTGTCCTGGCCGTCCAGGATCGACCCGAGATCGACGGTCATGGCACCGGGGGTGGCGTCCGCCTCGCTGGTCACGTCGAAGAACCCGGCGTCGAGCACCCGGACCCCCGGCACCTCCCGCCGGGGCAGCCCGGCGAGCGCGGCGAGCGCCCCGGCGGTGGCCGCAAACGGGGCGGCGGTGCCGTCGGCGGGGTCCTGCAGGGTCACCGAGAGCGCGTCGGCGAAGCCGTACACCGGGCCGGACAGCGCGCTGCGCAGGCGGTAGGGGTGGTGGCTCATCTCGGCGGAGCCGACCAGCACGGGGGCGATCTGGCGCAGTTCCTCGGGCCCGGCGGCGCCGGCCAGCACCCGCACGCTCCAGAGCCCGGCCTCGCGGAAGGCGTCCAGCTCCTGCATGCGCCGCTCGGCCCGCTCGGCGTCGTAGCGTGAGCGCTCGGAGGCGTCGCCGTACTGTCTCAGCACGTTGAGCTGGGTCCGCAGGTGCGCCACCTCGGCGTCCAGCAGGTCGGTCCGCTCGGCCACGACCAGCCAGGCGAAGGGCCGGGACATGAGCGTGACCAGCGTGGACTCGAAGAGCGTGGGCCGCTTGATCTCGTCGGCGTCCGGCTCGCGACGGCCGCCCAGCGGCGGGGCCTGCCGTCCCGGGCAGATGGTCCAGGCCAGGTCGGACAGGTCGCGGAGCCATTCGTCGCCGATCCGCACGCCGCGTGCGCCGCTGGGGAACAGCAGCGGCTCGGGACCGGTGGGGACCTGCTCGCTCTCGACGGCGGCCCGGCGGGGCGGGCGCGGCGGCGTCAGCGGCCCGGCGTTGGTGATGAGTTCCAGCGGGGCGCCGGAGCCCCGGGAGAGCCAGCCCGCCACGAAGGGCCGGTTGCGCTGGGCCGCGGAGAGCACCGCGGGCAGGACGGTGACGAAGTCCCATTCCGCCGACGAACTGCGTGATGGCGCCGCGATCGCCTGGATCCGGTACCAGGGACCGGTCAGGCTGGCCGGCGGACGGGACACGCTTGGCTGCATTTGGTCTCCACCCAGGGGTCCCGGCCCGAGGCCGGGGGGTTGACGCTTCACGGACAGCCCCGCCGTACCGGGCGACGAGGTACCGGGGGCAGGTCACCCCAACAACCAAGGTCGAACCTTCCGAGGTGATCGCACCCCCGCATTGGCGAGGCCATTACCACAAACGGACACTTCATTGGCGTCTGCGCCAGTCGAGCCTGGGCGGCGGCGGACCGAGGTTCGGCGGCGCGTCCTCGAAGAGGCTCTGCTCGCGGGGCTCCTCCCGCGGGCCGCGGTCCAGCGCGGCTTCCCTGATCTCGTCGAACTCCCCCAGCGTCGTCTTCGGGAAGGTCAGTATCGCCGGGTTGGCGTCGGCGAGACGGACCCGGCGTCCCTCCGCGGTGGCGTCGGTGACGATCACCGAGGTGGTGGGGAGCTGCTGGAGCTGGTGGGGCTCGACGAGGAACTCCCGGGACCGGTGCAGCACCCGTTCGGTCTCCCCCATCGCCTTGCTCGCGCGACGGCCCCACTCGGTGGACTCCGTGATGTCCTCCTTGAGGTCCGTACGGCTCACATCCCGCTCGTCCTCGGCCTCCTCCGCCTGGCCGACGGTGGAGACGTAGCCGCCCTCCAGCCCGGCCCCGGCGGCGCTGATCGTCTCGGTGAGCTGGGCGAGCTCCAGGCGGTGCTCGGTGCCGACGTGCTCGCTGGCGATCCGGGCGTCCTCGGCGTTGCCCAGCCGCATGAACGTCACCGCCGCGTGCCCCCGGCCGAGCCGTTCCCGCACGGTCGGGGTGAGCGACCGGTAGGTGAGCACCAGCCCGGTCCTGGAGGTCTCGCAGGCGTCCATCAGCCGGTCGAGCACGTCGCCGCGGAGCTTGTCCGCGCCCGCGACGATGATCGTGTGGTACCACGGCCGCGTGGAGGCGGGCGACTGGCGCAGGATGTGGGTGAGCGCGGTGGCCACATAGGTGCCGAGGACCCGGTTGCCGAACACGCCCGCCTGCCGGTCCATCGACACGACCCGCAGGCGGGCGGGCGGCAGCCGTACGGCCTCCGAGCCGAGGGTCTCCAGCTTGCGCAGCTGCGACTCCAGCGCCCAGGCCCGCTCGATCACCACCCGGTCGCTGACGCCCCGGCCGAACAGCGTGCCGATGCGCTCCAGCTGGGCCGCGGTGATCAGGCCGTACCTGAGGTCGTCGCGCGGATCGCCGACCTGGGCCAGGGCCCGGAGGGCGGCGGTGACCTGGTTGATCGTGGCGTTCTCGCCGAGGACCTCCAGCACCCGCTCCAGGATCGCGTTGTCGAACGACAGGTCCCTGGTCGTGCGGTGTTCCTCGCTGACGCTCACGACGTGGGCGAGCACGTCGGCGAAGGCCTCGGGGGCCAGCGTCGCGCCGAGGTCGAGCTTGGGCAGGTCGACCGGGAGCACCCAGACCAGCGGGTCGTCGCCACCCCTGCGCGCCAGCTCGACCAGGTCCTTGGCGATCGCGCCCTCGGACAGGTCGAGCACGGTCAGGTGGCCTCCGCTGTAGAGCCGGGTCGCGCCGAGCAGGGTGATCAGCGCCGACCAGCCGGGCAGCGTGCCCCCCGCGACGTCGATCCGGTCGATCTCGTCGGGTACGGCCACCGCGTACCAGGTGAGCTGGCGGTCGTGGCGCTCCTTCTTCTCCGCCCACTCCCGGTAGCGGACGGCGTGCTCCTCCTGAGCCTGGAACAGGTCCCTGTCGCGCTCCTCCCGCTGCCGGTCGCCGACCGCCTGGCGCTCCCGGATCCGGTGGCGGACCGCCCGGTCGCCCTGGCGGATCGCGTAGGTGCAGAAGGCCGCCACCCCACCGGTCGCGATCAGCCCCACCGCGGCGAACGACCAGCTCAGCATCTCGGTGACGCCGAGGAGCAGGATCACCACGACGAGCCCGGTCATGAACATCCTGAAGATCTTCATCGGCCGGTTGAGCAGGTCCTCGTTGAGCCGTTCCCTGCGCACCCACTCGGGGTCGACCGGGTCGGCGGAGTCCTCGACGGGGGAGGGGCGCTTGGGCGCCGGACCCGGATCAGGGTGCAACAGGGCATACTGCCAGCCCAGGTAGATCCGGTCCGCCTGGAGCTGCGCATGCTCGGGATGCACGTCCGCCACGGAACCTCCGCCATAGGGCTCTCGCCGCCTCGGTGACAGCGTAAGAGTTGGACCTCCTATTCGGGCAGCGTTCCCGCCAATCTGCTGCATTTTCCCCATGTTCGATGACACTCACGGGATGGATGAGTCGGATGGGGTGGAGGGCAGCGATTACCATCCTTTGTCATGACGTCTCCCCCCGGTGGCGAAACCGGCAAACGGCGCCCGATCGCGGTGCCGGTCGCCGCCCTGGTCATAGCCACCGGCCTGGGAATCACCGCCGCCCTCGGCGGGTTCGCCGAGGCCTCCGAAAAACCTCCCGAGCAGCTCGGCCCGGGTTCGAGCCTGGACCAGGGCGAGTTCACCACCAAATTCACGGAGGCCCGCTCCCTGTTCCAGCGTGACCCGTTCGACGGCGAGGGCAAACGCTTCCTCGAGATCGAGCTTGAGGTCACGAACAAGAGCGACGAGACCACCGGCGTGGGAGCCCCGGGCAGGGGCAAGACACCCGGCTTCATGTTCGCGCGGTCCCTGCTGAAGATGGACCCGGAGATCGAGGGCGACCTCGGCCCGACCGTCTCCGTCCCGGACGAGGGCGTGCCGAGCAGGCAGCTCCACCCGGGGATGACCTCCACGGTCGTGGTCAGGTACGAGCTGCCGGCGGGGGACCGCCCGCCGAAGAAGATCAAACTTGACGTCGGCGTCTTCGAGGAGCCCGAGACGTTCAACATCGACCTGGGCTGGGTCCTCGCCAAGGACGGCGACGCCGACGACGCCCCGCCCAAGGTGGCGGCGCAGGTCACCCTCCCCGTCAATCAGGGGGGAACCCTGTGACGAGCACCGTGACCCCGGCCCGTCCCGAGACGGCCTCCGGCCGCCGGGCGCCCGCGGCTCCGGGCCGATGGCGCCGGGCGGGCGTCTTGGCCGCCGGTGCGGCACTGGCGGTCGCGGCGGTGGCCCTGCAGACGATCGGCCTGGACCAAGAGGAGCGGACGGCCCATCTGACCTGGACCGGGGGTGTGGGGGAACAGGTCTCGGCCTCCCGGTTCTCCGCACGGGTGAAGGCCGTACACGTCGCCAGGGCCGTCGAGAGCACAGGGCCGGACGGCAAGGTGGAGAAGGCCACCACCTCCGGGGTCTTCGTGATCGCCGAGGTGGAGGCGACGGCCAACCGGGAGCCGCAGAAGTTCGGCACCCCGACCCTGCTGACCGGGGACGGCAAGCGTTACGCGGCCACTGACAAGGTCGACGCCTCCCATACCATCACCAACCCCTTCATCCAGGTGGGCTGGTGGGCCGAGAGCGTGGCGGTGTTCGAGGTCCCGGCGGCGGCACTGCCCGGATCGCGGCTCGTGCTCGCGCCGCGCAACGGATTCATAGGAGAGGCGCTGCTGCCCGAGGTGGAGATCGACCTGGGCTTCGACGAGGCCACTGCGGGGCGCCTGACCTCGAACGCGAAGGACGTCTACCAGTTGGCGAGCAAGAAGTGACGGGCACGCCGCGTCCGGAGAACGAGGACCGTCCCGACTGGTTCACCCCCAAGGAGAACCGCTCCCCCGCGGAGCCCCGCCC
>NZ_NGFP01000122.1 GCF_002149035.1 Streptosporangium minutum | reverse complement strand
GTCCTTGCCTCCGCCGGAGCCCCGTGCGCCGGGCGCGCCCGGCCGGCCTCCGCGTGAACGGCCTCCGGACCCACGCCCGCCACCGCGCGGAGCGTCTCCGCCGTTCCCCCGATTACTCATGATCCCTAGCCCAGCCGATCTTCGTCTGCGGGCCGCACACCGCGGGCCCACTCTCCCGCGCCCATCAGGCGCTTGCCCTGCGGCTGCACCTCACCCAGCTCGACCGGGTGGGTGGCCGTGCCGACCAGGACGGAGTTCTTGGAGGCCGCGATCCGGCCGGGGTCCAGAGCCGGGGCGTCGGGTGCCGGCCGTACCGGGCCGAGCTTGACCCGCTGGCCGCGGAACTCCGTCCACGCGCCCGGCGCGGGCGTGCAGGCGCGGATGAGGCGATCCACCCGCATGGCGGGCGCGGACCAGTCGACCCTGGCGTCGTCCACGCCGATCTTCGGCGCCACGCTCACCCCGTCGGCGGGCTGGGGCACGGCCTCCAGCTTGCCGTCCTCGATCCCGTCCAGGGTCGCCGCCAGCAGTCCGGCGCCGGACTCGGCGAGCCGGGCGAGCAGGTCGCCACTGGTGTCGGCGGGCCGGACCTCCTCGGTGACCACACCGTAGACCGGGCCGGCGTCCAGCTCCCTGACGATCCGGAAGGTGGCCGCGCCGGTGATCTGGTCGCCGTGCAGTACGGCGTGCTGCACGGGGGCGGCGCCGCGCCAGGCGGGCAGCAGCGAGAAGTGCAGGTTGACCCAGCCGTGACGCGGGATGTCCAGGGCGGACTGCGGCAGGAGGGCTCCGTAGGCCACCACCGGGCAGCAGTCCGGGTCGATCCGCCGGAGCCGCTCCAGGAACTCGGGGTCCCCCGCCTTCGGCGGCCTGAGGACCTCGATGCCCGCCTCCTCCGCCAGCTCGGCGACGGGGCTCGGGTGGATCTTGCGGCCCCGGCCCGACTGGGCGTCCGGCCGGGTGACGACGGCGACGACGTCATGGCGGGGCGAGTCGAGCAGGGCCCGCAGCGAGGGCAGGGCGGTGTCCGGGGTTCCGGCGAAGACCAGGCGCAAGGTTGTTACAGAGCCTTCCCGTGGGTGGCGTGCGGGGAGAACTTGAACGCGGGGGCCGACAGACCGCTCCACTCGGCCTCGCGGATCTCCTTCATGGCGAGCTTGCGCTGCTTGAGATCCATCCGGTCGATGAACAGCACCCCGTCCAGGTGGTCGGTCTCGTGCTGGAAGCAGCGGGCCATCAGGTCGGTGCCCTCAAGGGTGACGGGCTCACCGTGCATGTTGAGGCCGGTCGCCACGGCCCGGATCGCCCGGGGCGTGGGGAAGGACAGGCCGGGGAAGGACAGGCAGCCCTCCTCGCCCTCCTCGTCCTTCTCCACGGAGAGGTCGAGGTCGGGATTGATCAGATGCCCGAGCTGCTCGTCCACGTAGTAGGTGAAGACCCGGAGCCCGACCCCGATCTGCGGCGCGGCGAGGCCGGCCCCGGGGGCGTCCATCATCGTGTCGGTCAGGTCCTTGACGAGCTTGCGCAGCTCCTTGTCGAAGTCCTTCACCGGCTCGGCGGGGGTGCGCAGCACAGGGTCGCCGAAAAGGCGGATCGACTGAATGGCCAACAGGGCTCTCCTCACACTTTTCGGGGATTCCCACAGTCTAAGGGCCGTGGGGAGTGTCCCTCGGATCTTCCGGGCGCGCACGGCTCGGCGGCGAGGTCCCCGACCGGCCGGCGGCCGGCCCCGAGCGCGGCGGCGACCGCCGGACGCGCCGGTGGAACCACGCTCCCCGCTCCGGTGACCCGCTCCGCGGAACAGGCTGCTGAACCGCGCTCCCCACCCCGGTGACCCGCTGTGCGGAACAGATTGTGGAACCGCGCTCCCCACCCCGGTGACCCGCTCCGCGGAACAGGCCTCAGCGCGAACGTGCCTTCATGGCCGCCTTCCGCGCGGCCTTGCCCACCGCCGCGTCGCTGTGGTGGGCGCCCAGCAGGTCCAGCACGGCGATCGTGTCGGGATGGTCGACCGAGGTCATCTCCTCGACGACGCGGACCAGGTCCTCGCCGGGTTCGAGCATGTCGAACTCGCACATCGCCTCGGGGGCGTTGCCGAGGTGGATCAGCGAGGCGAGCGTGTCGACCGCGATCCAGGTGCTGTCGGCGGGCGTCAGGGCGGGTGCCGGCAGGTCGCGGATGTGCAGCCAGGAGGCGGCGTAGCGCCACATGGCGGGCTCGCTGAGGGCCTCCCTCAGCGGGACCTCGGCCTCGGGGCCGAGCTCCTCCAGGATCGTGCCCACGGTGCCGCGCTGGCCGGCCGTACCGGATGCGGCGATCTTGACCAGCTCGCGGGCGGCGGCCTCCGGGGAACGGGACTCCAGCCACACGGTGACGGCGCTGGGGGCGGCGGAGCGCTTCATGATCGCCTCGACCAGCTCGGCCGCGCCGAGGTCGGCGAAGACCGCGACCTCGGCCCCGGTGGGCGCGTCGTGGCCCTCGCGCAGCAGGTCCTGGCGGACCGCCCACATGCCCAGCGGGGTCAGCCGGGGCCAGCCCGCCCCGGACAGCTCGATGAGCCCGCAGTAGCCCAGCAGCGAGAGCGCGCCCTGCAGCTCGCCCGGGAGCGCCGCGGTCAGCGCCCGCATCTCGGCGGGGCGGGCCTCGCAGGCCACCTCGTGCGACTGGAGGATGCCCTTGACCAGGGTGGCGGGAGACAGGCCGTCGCTCACGGCGTACATCGTGGCGAGCATCTCGGCGAGGTGGTCGTCCACCACCGAGGACCCGGTCAGGCTGTCGTCCGCGCGGTCCAGGACGTCCATGACCACGCCGTCCCAGAACCCCAGCAGCGCCGCGGAGGGCAGCTCGGCGGAGAGCGCCAGCGGGCCGGCCGTCGCCACGCCCCGGGAGATGCGGACCATGCCGGTGTTGACCGCGACCACCCAGAGCAGGTGCAGCCGCGCCGGATTGGGCACTCCGAGCTCGGCGCAGGGCAGGAACGGGTCGGGCAGCAGGCCCTCGGGGGTCACCTCGCGGGTGCCGGTCCACGCCGCCAGCCGCTGGGCGTCCAGCACCAGGGGGACCCGGAGCACGGCGGCCGCGAGCTCGTCGTCGGGGGCGAGCACGACCGGCGGGAAGGTCAGCACCTCGGTGCCGCAGCCCGGGCAGTCGCAGTCCTTGTCGTCGGGAGAGGTCGCGTCGAGCACGGCCGCGCGTGCCTCCCGGGACCCCGATCCCAGCTCGTCGACCAGCCTGCGCAGTTCGCCGAGATCGAAGACGTTGCCGGTGTTCCCGCTCTTTGCCACCCGTGAAACTTACTGCACTGGAGCCACACGGGTGTACGGCTAACCGATAGCCCGGGACCGTGCTTTGAAGGCGGCCTTGCGGGCGGCCTTGGCCACGTTCTGGTCGTTCAGGGAGCGGCCCAGCAGCTCAAGGACCTCGACGACCTCGGGATGGTCCACCCGCCACATCTCCTCGATCACATGTGCCGGCGGGCCGGACGCGGCCATGTTCTCGGCGAACGTCTCCGGGTCGTCATCGGCGGCGGAGATGGCCAGGGCGAGCATGTCCACGCTCATCCAGAGCACCTCCTCCTGGGAGAGCGCCGGGGCGGCCAGGCCCCGCGTGGAGAGCCAGTGGATGGCGTGCGGGCGGAGCTCGGCCTCGTCCAGGCAGCGGCGGACCGCGGACTCGGCGTCCGGGCCGAGCCGGTCCACGATCGTGACGGCGATGCCCCGGACGACCGACGGCGCGCCGGAGGCGGCGCCCAGCAGCTCGGCGGCTGCCTGCTGCGGGGTCCTGCTCCGCAGCCAGCCCTCGATGTCGGCCTCGGCCATCTCGGTGGACATCCCGGACAGCAACCCCTCGATGAGCTCGGGAGCGTCGGCGGCGGCCAGGTCGGCCGCCTCGGGCGCCTCGATGCCCAGGTCGGTGTAGTGCTCCCGCAGGCCCCAGACGGCCAGTGCGGTCAGCTCCAGGGTCTCCTCGCTCGGCTCGGCTATCCCGCAGTAGGCCAGCCCCCGCACGGCCTCGGCGACGTCCACCTCCCCGTCGTCGAGCAGCCCGATCTCCTCCAGGTATTCCATGACGAGGGGGATCGGCACCGGCGCCTGCAGCCGGTAGAGCATGTCGCACAGGCCGTAGAGCTCCTCGTCGAGGGACCGGTCGCCGGTCACGGCCCCGCCGGTCTCCTTCTCCACGAGGAACTCCACCACCGCGGCCCACGTGTCGAGCGGGTCGAAGTCCTCGCCGTCGAAGATGGCGGTGCCCTCGACCTCGACCAGGCCGGTGTGCACCGCCAGCTCCCACAGGAGGCCGGGGGCGGCCACCGCGAGCTGGGCGGTCGCCTCGGCCGCGTCGCGGACCCGCAGGCGTCCCTTCACCGTCGGCGTGCGGCCTCCGGCCAGCATCCACTGGACCAGCCGCCGGACGTCGGTGAGCAGGGGCACCCGCAGGGCGCTCTCGGCGAGCGCCTCGCGGGGGGCCAGCCGTGCCGGGGGCAGGGGGGAGCATCCCGGGCAGTCGCAGAACTCGGCGGCGGGTTCCTCCACCGCCGGCACCGAGACGTCGCCCTCCTCCAGCGTGTCGGCGCCCATCGCGCTGAACAGGCTCTTGGCCATGCCGAACTTCGAGGTGTCGGCCAGCGCGATCGGCATCTCGGGCTCGATCCGGTCCAGGACGACCCGCATGCGGACGGCCATCTTGCCGCCGATCTCCTCGGTCGCGAGCAGGAAATCGACCAGGGTGCGGGCGGCGGCGACGGTTTCGGGGGCACTTTCCGGCGGGGCGATGACCTTGCGCGGATAGATGTTGAGCAGCAGTTCCTCGAAAGTGACCGGGGTGAAATCACCCAGCTCGTTCACGTCCAGATAATCGCTCGCGTAGTCGCAGAGCAGCCGCACCTCGTCCACGTCAACGTCCAGGCCGTACGCGCGCCCCCACGCACGCAGATCGTCCACGGCCCGATTTACCCATTCGATCGACACAGGGGAAAATTAACGGCTTACTGTCAGCACCGCGAATCGGGGAAACAACTCAAATCACATCGAGAGGGTCAATGCACACCCTGACCACCTCGGGAGCCTTGCGCGCCGAGCGCACCCCGACGGCCCCCTTCAACGCGGCGGCCAGCGTCGATCCCGCCCCTCTCGGAACCCGCAGCATGGCGCGTTCCCGCACCTGGTCGCCCCTGGGCGAGTCGACCGGGACGGGCCCGAGAACCTGCGCCCCCTCCGGCAGGACAACCTCGCCGAGCATTTCCCTGACCGCCGCGGGGGAACCGGTCAGTGTGGCCATCCTTACCGCCGGGGGGAAACCCAGTTCTGTCCTGTCGGCCAGTTCCCGCTCGGCGTGGGTGACCGGATCCCAGCGCAGCAGCGCCTGAACGGCGGGCACCGAGGAGTCGGCCAGCACGACCAGCTCGGCCTGGGGCCGCAGCAGCGCCGCGGCGTTCATCCACCGGCGGAGCGTCTCCTCGGCGACCCGCAGGTCCGGCCGGCCCAGCAGCGCCCATCCGTCCAGCAGCACGGCCGCCGCGTAACCGCCCTCGGCCACCGGTTCGGCACCCGGGGTGGCCACCACCAGGGCGCGGGCGGCGCCCACGGTGGCGAGCACGCCGTCCTTACCCGAGGTCCTGACCTGGACCGAGGGGAAGGCCCGCCCCAGCTCCTCGGCCGTACGGCGGGCGCCGATCACCTGCGCCCGCACCCGGGCGCCGCCGCAGGCGGCGCAGCGCCACTGCCCCGCGATCCGGCCGCACCAGCGGCAGTAGGGGGCGGCGTGGCCGCCGCGCAGCGCGAGCGGCCCGCTGCAGTGCCCGCAGCGGGCCGGAGCCCGGCAGTTCTGGCAGGCCAGCGCGGGCAGGTATCCCCGCCGGGGGACCTGCACCAGCACCGGGCCCGCCGTGAGCCCGGTCCGCAGCGCCCGCCAGGCGAGGCTGGGCAGCCGGGCCGCTCTCGCCGCCTCGTCCCTGGCCAGCTCGGAGTCCTCCCCGGCCGGACGGACCCGGGGGGCCCTGGTCCTGACCGTCTCGCGCGCGGCGGCGATGGTGCCGGCCCAGCCCGTGGCGACGAGCTGGGTGGCCTCGGCCGTACGGGCGTATCCTCCGACGAGCAGGCCGGCACGGCTCTGGTAGGCCCGGAGCGCGAGGATCTCCCGGGTGTGCGGATACGGCGCGAGCCGTTCGGCGTGCAGGTCGTCCCCGTCGTCCCAGACCACCGCCAGCCCGAGGTCGCGCACCGGCGCGAACGCCGCCCCCCGGGTGCCGACGACGGCGCGCGCCTGTCCCCGGAGCACCCGCAGCCACCGGCGGTAGCGCTCGGCGGGCCCCAGGTCGGCGGTGAGCGCCACGTGCGCGCCGGGCTCCAGGGCGGCGCTCAGCGCCGCGTCGGCCAGCGTCACGTCCTTGCCGTCGGGGAGCACCACGAGCGCGCCCCTGCCGCCGCGGAGGGTCTCCCGGACGGCCACCGCGACCGCCGTGGCCCACTGCGGCCCGCCCTCTCCCGTCCCGGGCAGCGCGGTCCACACCGCGCGCGGCGAGAGCCCCTCGGCGAGGGCCGCCAGGAACGCCTCCCCGTCCGGGTAGTCGGCCCAGGGGCCCGGCCCGGCCTCCCGTCCGGACTCGGGGCCGTCCGGCGGCTCGGCGTCCGGAGGCGGGGGGACCGCCTCGGCCTCCACCTTGGCGTGGCGGGGCGGGACGGCCAGGCGCAGGACGTCCGCCAGGGTTCCGGCGTAGCGGTCGGCCACGGCGCGGGCCAGCGCGACGATCTCCGGGGTCAGCACCGGCTCGGGCGAGACGACCTTCTCCAGCCGGGCCAGCTTGCCCTCGTGCTCGCTGGCCTCCAGCCGCTCCAGCAGGAAGCCGTCGACGAGTTTTCCCGCGAAGCGGACCCGGACCCGGACGCCCGGCACCGCGTCGGCGTCCACCGTGGCCGGGACGAGGTAGTCGAACGGCCGGTCCAGGTGCGGCAGCGGGGTGTCCACGGCCACCCGCGCGACCGGCAGCACGGCGGCCGGCTCCGGAACCCCCTTGGCCGGCCTGGCGGGAACGGGCGCGGGCCGCTCACGTACGGCGTCGAGCGGCAGCAGGGCGCCGTCGTCTGGTGAGGGGCTGGCGTGGGTCACCCACTTGTCCTACCAGATCCCGGGGGCGGTGAAGGCGGCCGGCCCGCGGAGCGCGCCCGGCGCGGGGAAGGCGGCCGGCCAGTGGGGCGCGGCCGTACGGGGAAGGCGGCCGGGCCGCGGGGCGCGGCCGGCGCGGGGAGGCGATCGGCCAGTGGGTCACGCCCGACACGGAGAACGCCCCGGCGATACATCAGGCGGAAGGGGACCCCTCCCTCAACACCGTCTGACTGCTGCGGAACGCCGGAGCGCACGGTGCCCCACTGGCCGCGTCCATCATGGCCTCCGTCACGGGTATCCCGCATCGGGCGATGTGCCTATGGAGATACCTGACCGTCGTTTTCGGCCACCCAGGCGGCCACCTGGGTGCGCGAGGCGAGGCCGCCCTTGGCGAGGATGTTGCGGACGTGCGCGTCCACGGTGCGCTTGGCGATGTCCAGCCGGGCGGCGATCATCGGATTCGACAGCCCCTCGGTGATCAGCTCGGCCACCTGGAGCTCCCGGGCGCTCAGCGTGCCGGTGACCGCCCGCGCGACCCGGCCGGGCTGGTGGGCGCGGAGGGACCGCCCGGCGCCCCGCAGCGGCTCCTGTACGGCCGGCCGCCACCGGCCCCCGGACGGTCCCAGCCCGACCTCCCGATAGGCCTCCAGCATCCTGTGGCGGCCTTCCGCGTCGCGGAGCACCACCGACCGCTCGACCAGGGCCGCCAGGACCGGCGCGACCCGGTCCGGCCCGAGCCCGGCGCCGCAGGCCCGCTCGGCGGCGGCCAGGTCGAAGGGGCCGGGCAGCGCCGACAGCAGTGCCCACAGCCTGCGCTGCTCGTCGTCGCAGAGCCGGTGGCTCCACTGGACAGAGGCCCGCAGGTCGCGGTGGCGGGGCAGCACGCTCCTGCTGACCCCGGTCAGCAGCGTGAGGCGGTGGCGGAGCCGCTCCAGCAGGTCCCGGGCCGAAAGGGAGCGCATCCGGGCGGCGGCGAGCTCGATCGCCAGCGGCAGCCCGTCCAGCCTGGCGCAGATCTCGGCGACCACCGGCGAGACGGCCGGTGTCAGGGCGAAGCCGGGATCGGCGGCCACGGCCCGGTCCTCGAACAGCCGCACGGCCGACGGCAGCGGCAGCGGCGCGAGCCCCAGCACCCGCTCCCCCGGCAGGCCCAGCGGCTGGCGGCTGGTGGCCACCACCACGATCCTCGACGCCCCGCCGAGCAGGGCCTCCACCAGTGCGGTCACCTCGTCGAGGAGATGCTCGCAGGTGTCGAGCACGACGAGCAGCCGCCTGTCACCCAGCGCCGAGGCGATCTCCGGCGGCGAGAGGGCGCCGCCCGCCTCCAGCGTCTCGGCGACGGTGGCCGCCGGATCGGCCGTGCCCGACAGCTCGACCCGCCAGACGCCGCCGGTGAAACCACGCCGCAGGGTATCGGCCAGGCGCAGGGCGGTGCGGGTCTTGCCCACCCCGGCGGGACCGGTGAGGGTCAGGAGCCTGGTGCCGGCGAGGTGCTGCAGGCCCTCGGCCAGCTCCTCGGCCCGTCCCACGAAGCTGGACAGGTCCACGGGCAGATTCCCCGGCCGCCTCGCCATTTTCGCCCCCCATGTCCGCCGAAACGCTACCAGGCGGTATTCACGCGTTCTCCGGAGCGGCGGAGCTCCCCAGGCGCCGCCGGGTCGCCCAGGCCGCGACCTGGGCGCGCGCCGAGAAGCCCAGCTTGGCCAGGATGTGCTCGACATGGGAGTCGACGGTCCGCTGCACGACCATCAGCCGGTGGGCGATCTGCCGGTTGGTCAGCCCCTCGGCGACCAGCTCGGCGACCTCCCGCTCCCTGCGGGTGAGCGGCGCCCAGCCGGAGTCGCGGCGTACGGCGGCGCCCCCGGAGGCCTCCTCCTCGCCGAGCGCGTAGGCGATCGCCCCCTCCAGGCCGAGCGCGACCCCCTCGCGGACCGCCTGATCGTAGTCCCTGCGCGACAGGCTCCGCCTGACCAGCTCGGCACAGCGGGCGCTGTCCTCGATCATCATGGGGTAGACCCGCAGGCCCTTGTCCCGCCATCCGGTGCGGGCCGCGCTGAGCAGCCGCCCCGCCCTGGCCGGCTCACCCCGGTCCACCGCGGCGGCGGCCAGCAGTTCCAGGCACAGCACGATCGCCATGGCGTCGGAGAAGTGCCTCTTCACCCGTAACGAGTCGCGCGCGTAGGAGGCGGCCCGGTCCGCGTCGCCCTCGGCCATCGCGACCAGCCCCAGGCCGTAGTCGGCGTAGGCGCGCGCCCACGAGTTCCCCTGCTCCTCGCAGAGCCGCCGGCAACGCAGGAAGACCTCCCTGGAGGCCGCGGTCTCCCCGCGCCAGATCAGGCTCAGGCCCAGCTCGACCATCGACGGCAGGAGCACCTCGGGAAGGTGCGGGCCGGGGCCGAGCCGATCCACCACCGCGCTCAGCCGGGCCTCCCCACCGCGCAGGTCGCCCTCGATGACGGCCAGCGTGCCGCTCAGCTTGAGCAGCAGCAGCCGGACCGTGTCGCCGCCGGGCGGGGAGCCGCGCCCGCACCGTTCCAGCAGCAGCCGCGCCTCGTCCAGGTGCCCCCGGGCGATGGCGATGTAGGCCAGTATGAGCGTCGCCCACGACCACGACTCGGTCCCGGGCGGGCAGCGGGCGAGCAGCCGCTCCAGGTGATGGTGGCCCTCCCGGAGCATCCCGCAGGCGATCCAGAGGTACCACAGCGTCGAGGCCATGTTCAGGCCCGTCTCGTGCTCGGCCGGGTCCTCGGCGCACAGGTCGAGGGCCGCGCGGATGTTGGGCCAGTCGCGCCGGATCCGCCCCCACAGCTCGACCTGGTCGGCGTCCGGGCCGACCTTCCGTCCCCGGCGCGCCAGTTCGAGGTAGTGGCGCAGGTGGCGGCGGCGCAGCCACTCGCGCTCCCCGCTCTCCAGCAGCCTGGCGGCGCCGTACTCCCGGATGATGTCCAGCAGCCGGTAGACCGTGCCCTCGCCCCGTCTGACCGGGATCACGATGGACTTGTCCACCAAGCCGAGCAGAGTGGGCAGGATCCGTTCGGCGGGCAGCGCCCCGTCGGCGCAGACGCCCTCGGCCGCGGCGGCGTCGAAGGTCGACACGAAGACCGGCAGCCGCGACCAGAGCAGCCGCTCGTCGTCGGTGCACAGCTCGTGGCTCCACTCGACGGTCGCGCCGACGGTCGGGTGCCGTCTGCCCGCCGTGAGGCCCGACAGCAGCCAGAGCCTGTCGTCGAGCAGGCCGAGGATCCGGCCGATCGGGAGCGTGCGCATCCGGACGGCGACCAGCTCGATGGCCAGGGGGATGCCGTCGAGCCTGGCGCAGACCTCGGCGACCTGGCCGGCGTTCCCGGCGGTGAGCGTGTAGTGCGGGTCGACGGCGGTGACGCGCTCCAGGAAGAGTGCGACCGAGTCGCAGCGGGCGAGCACGGCCACGGACTCCACCGCGTGCGGGCCGGGCAGGGGCATCGGCGCGAGCGCCACGATGTGCTCGCCGGGCACGCCGAGCGACTGCCTGCTGGTGGCCAGGATCCGCAGTTCGGGGCTGCTCTCCAGGAGGGTCTGCGCCAGCCGCGCGCAGGCGTCCACGAGATGCTCGCAGGTGTCCAGGAGCAGCAGGGTCCGCCGGTCGCGGAGATGGTCCGCCAGTGCCTCGACGTCCGGGCGGTCCGACGGGTCCGCCAGGTCCAGCGCCTGGGCCACGGCCTCCTCCAGATGACCGGGATCGCTCACCCCGGCCAGTTCCACGAACCGGACGCCGTCGGCGAAGGCCCTGCGCACCCCGGACGCCGCCTCGACGGCCACCCTGGACTTGCCGATGCCCGCGCCCCCGGTGACAGTGACCAGCCTGGAGGTCTGGAGCAGGCGCTTGACCTGGCGGACCTCCTCCTTGCGCCCCACGAAACTCGTGACCTCCACCGGTAGTTCGCCCGTCCCCGACCGCCCGCTCACATCTCTCCCTCAAGATCTTGAAAAAAAGAAGCTACACAGGGATCGACGTCTCAGGGCCGCGGGCGGTGGTCAGGACCCGGCGGGACGGGCGGCCCCGCGGACGCGACAGCCCCCGTGGGAGGTCCCACGGGGGCTGTCGCGGAGCGGGTCAGAGACCGGCGGCGGTGCGCAGGGCCTCGGCGCGGTCGGTGGCCTCCCAGGAGAACTCCGAGCGGCCGAAGTGACCGTAGGCGGAGGTCGCCGAGTAGATCGGGCGCAGCAGGTCGAGGTCGCGGATGATCGCGGCCGGGCGCAGGTCGAAGACCTGGAGCACGGCCTGCTGGATCTTGTCGATCTCGACCTTCTCGGTGCCGAAGGTCTCGACGAACACGCCGACCGGGTGCGCCTTGCCGATGGCGTAGGCGACCTGGACCTCGGCGCGGTCGGACAGACCGGCGGCCACGATGTTCTTGGCGACCCAGCGCATGGCGTAGGCGGCCGAGCGGTCCACCTTGGACGGGTCCTTGCCGGAGAAGGCGCCGCCGCCGTGGCGGGCCATGCCGCCGTAGGTATCGACGATGATCTTGCGGCCGGTCAGCCCGGCGTCGCCCATCGGGCCGCCGATCTCGAAACGGCCGGTCGGGTTGACCAGCAGGCGGTAGCCCTCGGTGTCGATCTCCAGGCCGTCGAGCACCGGGTCGACCACGTGCTCCTTGATGTCCGGCGCGAGCATCTCCTTGAGGTCGATCTCGGCCGCGTGCTGGGTGGAGACCACCACGGTGTCGAGGCGGACCGGGCGGTCGCCGTCGTATTCGATGGTGACCTGGGTCTTGCCGTCGGGGCGGAGGTAGGGCACGGTGCCGTCCTTGCGGACCTGCGACAGGCGCTCGGCCAGGCGGTGCGCGAGCTGGATCGGCAGCGGCATCAGCTCGGGGGTCTCGCGGCAGGCGTAGCCGAACATCAGGCCCTGGTCACCCGCGCCCTGGCGGTCGAGCTCGTCGACGCCCTCGCCCTCACGGGCCTCGTAGGCGTCGTCGACGCCCTGGGCGATGTCGGGCGACTGGGCGCCGATGGACACCGACACGCCACAGGAGGCTCCGTCGAAGCCCTTGTGGGAGGCGTCGTAACCGATCTCGAGGATCTTCTCCCGGATGAGACCGGGGATGTCGACGTAGGTCTCCGTCGTCACCTCTCCGGCGACGTGGACCTGACCGGTGGTGATCAGCGTCTCGACCGCGACACGGCTCTTGGGGTCACCCTTGAGCATGGCGTCGAGAATCGCGTCACTGATCTGGTCGGCGATCTTGTCCGGGTGGCCCTCGGTGACCGACTCGGAGGTGAACAGGCGACGGGACAAGTCAGTGGCTCCTCATGCAGCGGCTGCTGGCGTCTGGGGGCTCTGGCGTCGACACGACACCAGTAGCGCTGAGCCGAAGTCTAGCCGTACCCGGAGCAGCGTCGCGAAACCATCTCGTGTCCAACTTCGGCGCGCCGTACCGATTCACCCCCACGATCGGTCGGGAATCGGTACAGCCGGCCCCTGGGGGACACCGTGAGCTGGGCCGTTCCACGCCGAGACGGTGCCCGCGGAGGCCAGCACCGCGTCGTACTCCCCGGCCGCGACGATCGGCGCGCCCGCCCAGTCGGAGTGCCGCAGCCCCGGCTCGATCGCGGTCGCGGCCACCGAGTCGAGCTGCGCGCCCGACAGCGGGAAGGCCGGGTCGGCGGAGACGGCGTAGCGGCCCTCCCCGGTGGCGACGGCCAGCAGCAGGTCGAGTCGGCCCAGGCCGCTGAGCCGGGCCGTCGTGGCAGCCCAGTCGGTAGCGTCCATGCCTGAGAAGCTCCGGACGTAGACGACGTACAGGCGGACGCCGTGCCGGACCCGCAGTCTCGCGACGGCCGCCTCGACCTCGGCCCGGCGGCCGCCGAGCGCGCCCGCCCGGTCGGTCACCGGCTCAGTGACCGCGACCGGCGGTTCCGGGACGGCGGCCGGCGGATCGGCGTGCGCCGCGGCCCCCCACGGGGACAGCGACAGCGTCAAGGTCAGCACGGCCAGAACGCGAACGATGTACGGCATCCGCAGCCCCCGCAGCCGGGCCGGCCCCGGAGCCGTCCCCTTGACCGGCGCGCCCCCAGGTGACCCGTGCCATCCCTGGACGGCCCACCTGCACTCGTGCTCACACTATGAGGTCACAGATCGGGCAGCGGATCGGGGGGCAGCGTCTCGGGCGCGAACACCTCGGCGTCGGCGGCGCGGACCACCGCCGCGTACTCCTCGTCGATCTCGAACACCATGTCGCCGAGCTCGATGGCCGCGCCCGCGGAGAACTCCACCGGGCCGAGCCGCGTCCGGCGCGCGTGGGTGGCGTAGACCGAGGTCGGCGCGTCCTGGTCGAAGAACTTGGTGGACAGCACGGAGATCGAACGGTCGGTGACCACGATCAGGAAGGTCGCCATTCCCGGCGAGCCGACCGACAGCGCGGGCAGGATGTAGCGCATGTCCTCCCCTGGGGGGAGCAGGGCGCGGCAGCGGGCCCTGACGGCGGCGGGGACCGGCATGGTCAATTCCCTTCATGCTGCAACTCGTGCTGCAACGTCGCAGGTCACTCCGGATGCAGTATCCGCCGTACGGGGAGGTCCGGCAAGCGGATCAGGGCAGCCGCCGGGCGACGAGATCCCAGACCGCGTCGGCGAGGTCCTCCTTGGGACCGCGCGGGATCTCCACCGGCTCGCCGTCCGCGGCCAGGACCACCGCCGCGTTGTCCGGCGTGCCGAAGGCGAGGTTGTCGCCCACCTGGTTGACGACGAGCAGATCGCAGCCCTTGCGGGCCAGCTTGGCCCGCCCGTTGGCCAGGACGTCGTCGGTCTCGGCCGCGAACCCCACGATCACCGACGGGTATGGCTTGAGCCCCTCGCGGCGGCGGTCGCCCAACTCGGCGAGGATGTCAGGATTTTTCACCAGATGGATGGGCTCGGGCTCGGCGGAGGTCTTCTTGATCTTCGAACCGCTCTGCGCCGAGGGCCGGAAGTCGGCGACGGCGGCGGCCATGACCACGGCGTCGGCGCCCTCCATCGCCTCCAGCACGGCGGCGCGCAGCTCGACGGCCGACTCCACCCGGACCATCGTGGCCCCGGCGGGATCGGGCAGGGCGACGTTCGCGGCCACCAGGACCACCTCGGCGCCGCGGGCGACGGCCGTGCGGGCCAGGGCGTATCCCTGCAGGCCCGAGGAGCGGTTGCCGATGAAGCGGACCGGGTCGACGGCCTCGCGGGTGCCCCCGGCGGAGATCACCAGACGGCGGCCGGCCAGGTCGGCGGGGCGCCCGGTCAGGACCCTGCGGCAGACCTCGAAGATCTCCTTGGGGTCGGGCAGCCGGCCGCGGCCGGTGTCGGCGCCGGTCAGACGGCCCACGGCGGGGTCGATGACGATCGCGCCGCGCTCGCGGAGCGTGGCCACGTTGGCCCGGGTCGCGGGGTGCTCCCACATCTCGGTGTGCATCGCGGGGGCGAACACCACCGGGCACCGCGCGGTGAGCAGGGTGTTGGTGAGCAGGTCGCCGGCCAGCCCGTGGGCGGCCTTGGCGAGCACGTCGGCGGTGGTGGGGGCGACGACCACCAGATCGGCGCCCTGTCCGATCCGGACATGGGGCACCTCGTGCACGGACTCCCAGACGTCGGCCGTCACCGGGTTGCCGGACAGGGCCGCCCAGGTCGGCTCGCCGACGAAACGGAGCGCCTCCCGGGTCGGGACGACGCGGACGTCGTGACCGGACTCGGTGAGGAGGCGGAGCAGCTCGCAGGCCTTGTAGGCGGCGATTCCCGCGCTCACGCCGAGGACGACGGCGGGTCTACGGCCGCGGTCCGGCCCGGGCCCGTGACTCCGGCCGGTTTCCTCGGGTCCGGGCCCCTGGCTCCGGTCGTGCCCGTCGGGCTCGGCCGCGGGAGGCCGGTGGCTGCCGGCGCCTTCCTGCCCGGCGGGCCGGAGACCGTGGTCTCGGCCGCCGCCCGGTGCCGCCCGTCCGGCGGGACCGTTCACCGTCGCATCCTCGCCAGGCGTCCGCATCGGTGGGACTAGCCCTCGATCGGCTCGGAGGTGAGCAGGCCCTCGCTGACCTCGCGCAGCGCGATGGACAGCGGCTTCTCCTGGGCGTGGGTCTCCACCAGCGGGCCGACGTACTCCAGCAGGCCCTCGCCGAGCTGGGAGTAGTAGGCGTTGATCTGGCGCGCGCGCTTCGAGCCGAAGATCACGAGGCTGTACTTGCTGTCGACGATGTCGAGGAGCGCGTCGATCGACGGGTTGGTGATGCCTTCGGAATAGGCGGCGTTCGTTGCCACGTTGTGATTTCCCCTAGCTAGGTGAACGACCGGGGCTCGAAGCCTCGGGAGCATCAGCCAGTAAGGCTATCAGCCGATGACATACATCCTGGACGGACGTGTTCACAAGAGTCAGGTCGAATTCCTGCTCCGCGGCCATCTCGATCCGGCCCGCGGCCAGACGCCGGGCGATGACGTCCTCGGGCTCGGTTCCCCTGCCGCGCAGGCGCTTCTCCAGCTCCTCCCAGGTCGGCGGGGCCAGGAAGACCAGCATCGCCTCGGGCATGCTCGCCCGGACCTGGCGCGCGCCCTGGAGGTCGATCTCCAGCAGCGTGGGCACTCCGGCGGCGAGCTTCTCGAGCACCGGGCCGCGCGGCGTGCCGTACCTGTTGCCGGCGAACTCGGCCCACTCCAGCAGCTCGTCGGAGGCGGCCAGGCGGTCGAACTCGTCGTCGTCGGCGAAGAAGTACTCCACCCCGTGGGTCTCCCCGGGCCGGGGCTTCCTGGTGGTCACCGAGACCGACAGCCACACCTGGGGGTGTGCCCGCCGAAGCTCGGCGACGACCGTGGACTTGCCGACGCCTGACGGCCCTGAGAGGACCGTCAGGCGGTTGCCGGTCGGCCCGGCGGAGGCTCGCGCCGCCACCAGGCCTGCGACCGGGGAGGTGAAGCCACCGGACCCGCTCTCAGCGGTTTCCTCCGGGACCCGACTCTCGCCGGGCCACGACGTTCCGGTCACTCCAAACCCCCCGTGATGCCGTTCCCGCGGATGCGGGTGAGCGTGTTCTTACTGAACCGAGACTAGCTCTCGGCACCGCCGAACTCACGCTCGAGCGAAGCTCGCTGGTTGGCGCCGAGGCCCCGCACGCGGCGGGACTCTGCGATGCCAAGCCGCTCCATCAGCTGCTTGGCGCGGACCTTGCCCACGCCGGGGAGCGACTCCAGAAGGGCCGACACCTTCATCTTGCCGATGACGTCGTCGGCCTGCCCGTCTTTGAGCACCTCAGCCAGAGAGATCGCGCCGTGCTTCAGGCGATTCTTAACCTCGGCACGCTCTCGGCGGGCCTTGGCAGCCTTCTCTAGGGCTGCGGCGCGCTGCTCAGGGGTAAGGGGAGGAAGAGCCACGCCGGGTCACCTCGAATTTCCTGTGGATGTACTCGGACGGGAAGGGAAACTAGCTGGTCATGACGCTTCAAGCAACGTCAAGCCCAGTTTCTTCCCTTAGAAAATCTACTTCGTCACTTTGTGTAGCCTAAAAGTCGCTCAGTGTCGACGAAACTGCGCTCAGCGCCGTGTTTCCGGGGATTTGGATCACACCGCGCGTCCGCTGCCGGCGAGGGTCCGCCGGAGCGCCGCGGCGATCCCCGCGGCGGCCGCTCCGGGATCGGCCGAACCGGTGATCGGGCGGCCGATGACCAGAAGATCGGCCCCGTCGGCGAGCGCCTGCTCAGGAGTCGCTACTCTTGCCTGATCCTGACTCGCGGCGCCGACGGGGCGGACGCCGGGAGTGATCAGGGTGATGTCCGGCCCGACCTCTGCCCGCACCGTGGCGACCTCACGCGGCGAGCACACGAGGGCCTGGGCGCCCGCGCCGACGGCCACGACCGCCAGACGGCGCGCGGCGTCATCGGAGGGACCCGCGACGCCGATCCGCTCCAGATCGGCGTCGGAGAGCGACGTGAGCACCGTCACGGCCGCGATCTGGGTGTCGGGCAGGGCCTCCACCGCCGCCTGGATCATCGCCGGGCCACCGGCCGCGTGGACGGTCAGGATGGCGGGCTTGAGCCGTGCCACGGCCTTGGCCGCGCCGGCGACGGTGTTCGGGATGTCGTGGAGCTTCAGGTCCAGGAACACCTGCACGCCGCTCGCCCCGCGCACCGAGGCGATCACCTCGGGTCCGTAACGGAGGTAGAGTTCGAGTCCGACCTTGACCGTGCTGACGTGGGGCGTCACCAGGCTCGCCCAGTGGGCCGCGGTCTCCAGGTCGGGTGCGTCCAGGGCGACGGCGATGGGTGCGGGCGTCACAGGGAACTCTCCTCTAGATCTATCCGGTGCCGGGTGGACGCCCCCGGCGGGCGATGGGCCAGCCCGACCGCGTCGGCCAGCCGGTGGAACCCCCGGGCCGCCAGGAGCTCCTCCAGCTCGCGCAGGATGCGCAGGCAGGCGTAGGGGTCGTGGAACAGCGCGGTGCCGACGGCGACGACACAGGCCCCGGCGAGGATGAGCTCGAAGGCGTCCCGGCCGGTCAGCACGCCGCCCATGCCGATGATGGGCACGCCGGGCAGCGCGGCGTGCACCTGCCACACGCAGCGTACGGCCAGCGGCCGGATGGCCGGTCCGGACAGCCCGCCGGTGACCGCCGCCAGCGACGGGCGCATGGCCTCGGTGTCGATGCTCATGCCGAGCGGGTTGTTGATCATCGAGAGCGCGTCCGCGCCGCCGTCCACGCACGCGCGGGCGACGCTCACGACGTCCATCACGTCCGGGGAGAGCTTGGCCACCACGGGCACGTCGTAGCGCATCACCGAGCGCACCGAGGCGATCACCTCGGCCGAGGCGGCCCCGTCGCGGGCGAAGACGCGCCCCCGGTCCTCGATGTTGGGACAGGACAGGTTGACCTCCACGGCGCTCACCCCGGGGGCGTCGGTGAGCCTGCGGGCCAGCGCGGTGTACTCGGCCACGGTGCCGCCACCGATGGAGACCACGGTCCTGACGCTCCGCTGGGCCAGCCAGGGCAGCTCGCGCTCCAGGAAGGCGTCCACGCCCGGCCCCTGGAGGCCGATGGCGTTGAGCATGCCCGAGGGCGTCTCGGCCATCCTGGGGGTCGGACGGCCCGCTCTGGGGGCCATCGTGATCGACCGCGTGGTCAGCGCGCCGATCCGGCCCAGGTCGAAGAACTGGGCGAGCTCGGAGCCCGAGGCCGCGCACCCCGCGGCCGTGATGATCGGGTTGACCAGTTCCACGTGGCCCAGGTACGTCCGCATGTCAACCGACATTGCGCGATCCCCCACCGGGCGCTCCGAGCGCGTCGAACGGGATCGTTCCCACATCGTCGAAGCGGACGCGCTCGCCCCGGAAGACCGGTCCTTCGACGCACGAGCGCACCATCCGGGTCACGCCGTCGTCGCCGATGACGGGCAGCACGCACGTCATGCAGACGCCGATCCCGCACGCCATCCGCTCCTCCACGGCCACCTGGACCGGGATGTCGAACTCGACCGCCACGGCGGTGACGCCGCGCAGCATCGGCATCGGACCGCAGGCGTAGACCACGTCGGCCCGGACGTCGGCGATCACGCCGGGCAGCACGTCGGTCACCCGGCCGCGCAGGCCCAGGGAGCCGTCCTCGGTGGTCAGCGTGGTCGTCTCCCCCATCCTGCGGGCGCGCAGCGCGCCGAACACCCGGTCGGCGGAGGCCGCACCCAGTACGAAGTCGACGCGGCAGCCGCGCTGCTGGAGCGCGTCGGCCACGGTGAACAGCGTCGCCGAGCCGTACTCACCGCCCACCAGGACGCAGGTCACCGGGTCGCGCGGCAGCGGGAACGGACGGCCGAGCGGCCCGACCAGATCCAGCGTGTCGCGGGCGCGGCGCTCGGCCAGCCACGCCGTGCCGGGACCGCGCACGGTGAAGACGAACTCCACCGTGCCGCTGTAGTCGGGCTTGACGTCGTGGATGGAGAAGGCACGGCGCGTCAGCGTCGACGTCTGCGCCCCGCCGACGGCCACCGAGACGAAGTGGCCGGGCCGGAAACGCTCGGCGATGCCGGGCGCGACCACGGTCAGCGCATGATAGGCGTCGACCCGGCGCGTCGTCAGCACCGTGCCCGTCACCTGTACCGGAGTAACAGGCGTCTCCCTCACCTCCGCCTAAGGCGCATCAGCCCCGCAACCGCTGTGCCTATGGTCGCGCTCGGCTCCTCACTCGCTCCGCGGACGGCTCATTCTTCGCCGGCCACTGCACTCGCTCGTCCCCTCAGCCGCCGTACCCATGGTCGCGCTCGGCTCCTCACTCGCTCCGCGGACGGCTCATTCTTCGCCGGCCACTGCACTCGCTCGTCCCCTCAGCCGCTCCGCGTGCTCCTGGAGCGACCGTACGCCGATGTCGCCGCGGACGATGGCCTGGATGCCCTGGACGGCCGCGGCGAGCCCCTGGACGGTCGTGATGCAGGGGATGCCCCGCAGCACGGCGGCGGTGCGGATCTCGTAGCCGTCCAGCCGCGGCCCGGCCTGGCCGGGACTGCCGAAGGGCGTGTTCACGATGAGATCCACCTCACCATCCAGGATGCGCCGGCCGATGGTCGGCTCACCCTCGGGACCGGTTCCGTCGCTCTGCTTTCGCACGATCTTGGCATGGACACCGTTGCGGCGCAGCACCTCGGCCGTTCCCTCGGTGGCCAGAATCTCGAAACCGAGGTCCGCGAGCGCCTTGACCGGGAAGATCATCGCACGCTTGTCCCGGTTCGCCACCGAGACGAACGCCCGTCCGCCGGTCGGCAGCGAGCCGTAGGCGGCGGCCTGCGACTTGGCGTAGGCCGTGCCGAAGAACTGGTCGATGCCCATGACCTCGCCGGTGGAGCGCATCTCCGGGCCCAGCACGGTGTCCACGCCGCGGAAGCGGTTGAACGGCAGCACCGCCTCCTTGACCGCGATGGGCGCGTCCAGCGGCATGGTGCCGCCGTCGCCCTCGGCCGGGAGCATGCCCTCGGCGCGCAGCTCGGCCACCGTGGCGCCCATCATCACCCGGGCCGCCGCCTTGGCCAGCGGCACCGCCGTGGCCTTGGAGACGAACGGCACCGTACGGCTGGCACGCGGGTTGGCCTCCAGCACGTAGAGGATGTTGGCCGACATGGCGTACTGCACGTTGAGCAGGCCGCGCACGCCCACGCCTCGGGCGATCTCCTCGGTGGCGGTGCGGATGCGCTTGATGTCGTGGCTGCCGAGCGTCATCGGGGGCAGCGAGCACGCCGAGTCGCCGGAGTGGATGCCGGCCTCCTCGATGTGCTCCATCACGCCGCCGAGGTAGAGCTCCTCGCCGTCGAACAGCGCGTCCACGTCGATCTCGACGGCCTCGTCGAGGAACTTGTCCACCAGCACCGGGTGGTCGCTGGCCGCGCCGGCCTTGGACATGTAGGTCGTCAGCGTCTCGTCGTCGTAGACGATGGCCATGCCGGCGCCGCCCAGGACGTAGGAGGGCCGGACCAGGACCGGGTAGCCGATCTCCCCGGCGATGGCCAGGGCCTCGTCCACGGTGACCGCGGTGCCGTGCTTGGGCGCGGGCAGCCCGGCCTCGGCCAGGACGCGGCCGAACGCGCCGCGCTCCTCGGCGAGGTGGATCGACTCCGGCGAGGTGCCGACGATCGGGACCCCGGCGTCCTTGAGCGCCTGGGCCAGGCCGAGCGGGGTCTGGCCGCCGAGCTGGACGATGACGCCCGCGACCGGGCCGGTCTGCTGCTCGGCGTGGACGACCTCCAGGACGTCCTCCAGGGTGAGCGGCTCGAAGTAGAGCCGGTCGGAGGTGTCGTAGTCGGTGGAGACCGTCTCGGGGTTGCAGTTGACCATGACGGTCTCGTAGCCGGCCGCCGACAGCTCGAAGGAGGCGTGCACGCAGGCGTAGTCGAACTCGATGCCCTGGCCGATCCGGTTCGGCCCCGAGCCGAGGATGAGGACCTTGGGGCGCTCGCCGTACGGGACCTCGGTCTCCTCGTCGTAGGTGGAGTAGAGGTAGGGCGTGCGCGCGGCGAACTCGGCGGCGCAGGTGTCGACGGTGTTGTAGACCGGCCGGACGCCGAGCGCGTGGCGCAGGTCGCGGACCCGGGGCTCGGTCATGTCGCGCAGCTCGGCGATCTGCAGGTCGCTGAAGCCGTGCCGCTTGACCTTCGTCAGCACCTCGGCGGTGAGCTGGGGGGCCTGGCGCAGCTCGGCGGCGACCTCGTCGATCGCGTAGAGCTGGTCCAGGAACCACGGGTCCACCGCGGTGGCCTCGAACAGCTCGGCGGGCGTGGCGCCGGCGCGGATGGCCTGCTGCATGGTGAACAGCCGGCTGTCGTGCGGCGTGCGGCAGGCCCTCAGGAGGTCGTCCTTGTCGCCCGGCTCGCCCGCCCAGGTGAAGACGGCGCCCTTCTTCTCCAGCGAGCGCAGCGCCTTCTGCAGGGCCTCGGGGAAGGACCGGCCGATGGCCATGGCCTCGCCGACCGACTTCATGTGGGTCGTCAGGGTCTGGTCGGCGCCGGGGAACTTGTCGAAGGCGAAGCGGGGCACCTTGACCACGATGTAGTCGAGCGAGGGCTCGAACGACGCCGGGGTCTCCTTGGTGATGTCGTTGGGGATCTCGTCCAGGGTGTAGCCGATGGCCAGCTTGGCGGCGATCTTCGCGATCGGGAAGCCGGTGGCCTTCGAGGCGAGGGCGCTGGAGCGGGAGACGCGCGGGTTCATCTCGATGACGACCATGCGGCCGGTGGCCGGGTCGACGGCGAACTGGATGTTGCAGCCGCCGGTGTCCACGCCGACCTCGCGGATGACCGCGATGGCGACGTCGCGCATGTTCTGGTACTCGCGGTCGGTGAGCGTCAGGGCGGGGGCCACGGTGACGCTGTCGCCGGTGTGCACGCCCATCGGGTCGATGTTCTCGATGGAGCAGACGATGACGACGTTGTCGGCCTTGTCGCGCATGACCTCCAGCTCGTACTCCTTCCAGCCGAGGATGGACTCCTCCAGGAGCACCTCGGTGGTCGGCGAGGCGTCGAGGCCCGCTCCGGCGATGCGGCGCAGGCCCTCCTCGTCGTGGGCGAAGCCGGAGCCGACGCCGCCCATGGTGAAGGAGGGCCGCACGACCAGCGGGTAGCCCAGCTCACCGGCGGCCGTCAGGCACTCGTCCAGGGTGTGGCAGACGAACGAGCGGGCCGAGTCGGCGTTGAGGCCGCGCTCCCGCGCGACCTTGGCCACGATGCCCTTGAACAGCTCGCGGTTCTCGCCGGCCTGGATGGCGTCCACGTCGGCGCCGATCAGCTCGACGTCGTATTTGGCCAGGACGCCGGCCTCGTGCAGGGCGATCGCGGTGTTCAGCGCGGTCTGGCCGCCGAGGGTGGGCAGCAGCGCGTCGGGGCGCTCCTTGGCGATGATCTTCTCGACCATGTCCGGGGTGATCGGCTCGACGTAGGTGGCGTCGGCGAACTCGGGGTCCGTCATGATCGTCGCCGGGTTGCTGTTGACGAGGATCACGCGGAAGCCCTCGGCGCGCAGCACGCGGCAGGCCTGGGTGCCCGAGTAGTCGAACTCGCAGGCCTGCCCGATCACGATGGGCCCGGAGCCGATCACCATGACCGACTGGATGTCCGTGCGCTTAGGCACCCTTGCTTCCCTCCGTGTCGGCGCCCGGCTCCTCGCCCGCGCCATGTCCCCTGGCGGCTTCCGCGCTCATGGTCACGCTCACTCGTCCCCTGGCCGATTCCATCAGCGCGCAGAAGCCGTCGAACAGGCCGGCGGAGTCGTGCGGACCGGCCGCGGCCTCGGGGTGGTACTGGACGCTGAAGGCGGGGCGGTCGAGCAGCCGCAGTCCCTCGACGCAGTCGTCGTTGAGGTTGACGTGGCTGACCTCCGCCGGGCCGTACGGCGTGTCGAAGCTCCCCTCCAGGGGGGCCTGCACGGCGAAGCCGTGGTTGTGCGCGGAGATCTCCACCTTGCCGGTGCGCCGGTCCTGGACCGGCTGGTTGACCCCGCGGTGGCCGTAGCGGAGCTTGTAGGTGCCCAGCCCGAGGGCCCGGCCGAAGATCTGGTTGCCGAAGCAGATGCCGAAGAACGGCGTGCCGGAGTCGAGGACCCCGCGCAACGCCTCGACCGGCCCGTCGGCGGTGGCCGGGTCGCCGGGGCCGTTGGAGAAGAACACCCCGTCCGGGGCGAGCGCGAGGATGTCCTCGGCGGTGCTGGAGGCCGGCAGGACGTGCACCTCGCAGCCGCGCTCGGCCATCCGGTGCGGGGTCATCGCCTTGATGCCGAGGTCGACGGCCGCCACGGTGAAGCGCTTGGCGCCGATCGCCGGCACGACGTACGGCTCGGCGGTCGAGACCGCCTCGGCCAGGTCGGCGCCCTCCATCGCGGGACTGCGCCGGACGCGCTCCAGGAGCTCCTCGACCGGGGCGAGGGCGGTGCCGGAGAAGACGCCGGCGCGCATGGCGCCGCGCTCGCGCAGGTGGCGGGTGAGGGCGCGGGTGCCGGCGATGGCGATGCCGACGACGCCCTGCGCCCTGAGGTAGTCGTCGAGGGAGCGGTTGGCCCGCCAGTTGGAGGAGACGCGCGCGGGCTCGCGGACCACGTAGCCGGAGACCCAGACGCGCGAGGACTCGGGGTCCTCGTCGTTGACTCCGGTGTTGCCGATGTGCGGCGCGGTCATCGCGACGATCTGGCGGTGGTAGGAGGGGTCGGTGAGCGTCTCCTGGTAGCCGGTCATCCCGGTGTTGAAGACCATCTCACCGAAGGTCTCCCCCTCGGCGCCATAGGGAATCCCATGGAAGACACGTCCGTCTTCCAGCACTAGCACTGCGGTCACTCAAACACCCCGATCATCTCGGTCATTGCTCCGCAAAGTATGAAATATCCGGCGCCCCGGAGGGGGACGCCTCCACGATGTGGGACGCCCGCCGGGCGGGCGGGCCGCCTCCGGCGGGCGAGGGCCGTCACGCGAGCTTTCCGTCCAGGACGGTCGGCCTGCCGCGCAGGAAGGTGGCCACGACCCGGCCGGGAAGGGTCCTGCCCTCATACGGGGTGTTACGGCTCCTGGAGGCGTAGCCGGCCGGGTCCACCTCGGCGCGCACGGCGGCGTCGTAGAGGGTGATGTTGGCCGGGGCGCCTACCTCGATCGGCCGGCCGTGCTCCTCGAGCCGGCCGATCCTGGCCGGGGCGAAGGACATGCGCTCGGCCACGCCGGCCCAGTCGAGCAGCCCGGTCTCCACCATGGCCTCCTGGACCACCGACAGGGCCGTCTCCAGGCCGATCATGCCCATGGCCGCGGCGGCCCACTCGGTCTCCTTGTCCTCGACCGGGTGCGGGGCGTGGTCGGTGGCGACGCAGTCGATCGTGCCGTCGGCCAGGGCCTCGCGCAGCGCCTCCACGTCCGCGCGGGTGCGCAGCGGCGGGTTGACCTTGTAGATCGGGTTGTAGGAGCCCACCGGGGAGTCCTCGACGAGATCGTCGGTGAGGAGCAGGTGGTGCGGGGTCACCTCGGCGGTGACGTTCCAGCCCTTCGACTTGGCCCAGCGGACGATCTCCACCGAGCCCGCCGTGGACAGGTGGCAGACGTGCAGGCGGGAGCCGACGTGCGCGGCGAGAAGGCAGTCACGGGCGATGACCGCCTCCTCGGCGACCGCCGGCCAGCCGGTCAGGCCGAGCCTGCCGGAGACCGCACCCTCGTTCATCTGCGCGTCCTTGGTCAGGCGCGGCTCCTGGGCGTGCTGGGCGACCACGCCGTCGAAGGCCTTGACGTACTCCAGCGCGCGGCGCATGAGCACCGCGTCGGAGACGCACTTGCCGTCGTCGGAGAAGACCCGGACCCGCGCGGCGGAGTCGGCCATCGCGCCGAGCTCCGCCAGGCGCTCGCCCTGGAGGCCGACGGTGACGGCGCCGACCGGCCGCACGTCGCAGTGGCCGGCCTCCTGGCCCAGGCGCCAGACCTGCTCGACGACGCCGGCGGTGTCGGCCACCGGGTCGGTGTTGGCCATGGCGTGCACCGCGGTGTAGCCGCCCAGGGCGGCGGCGCGGGTGCCGGTCTCGACGGTCTCGGCGTCCTCGCGGCCGGGCTCGCGCAGGTGGGTGTGGAGGTCCACCAGGCCGGGCAGGGCGATGAGGCCCCGGGCGTCGATCTCCGTGTCGCCGGCCAGCCCCTGGCCGATCTCGGCGACGACCCCGTCGCGGATCAGGATGTCGGCGGGCTCGCCGCCGAGGATCTTCGCACCCTTGATGACGGTGGTGGTCACTGGATCTCTCCCCCGAGGTCGGCGCCGCCAAGCAGCAGGTACAGAACGGCCATGCGAGTGGTCACACCGTTGGCGACCTGCTCGACGATCGTCGAGCGCGGAGAGTCGGCCACCTCGGCCGCGATCTCCATTCCCCGGTTCATCGGGCCGGGATGCATCACGATGGCCTCGTCGTGCATCTTCGCGACCCGGTCGCGGTCGAGACCGTAGCGGCGGCTGTACTCCCGCTCGGTGGGGAAGAACGCGGCGTTCATCCGCTCGCGCTGCACGCGCAGCATCATCACCACGTCGGACTTGGGCAGCACGGAGTCGAGGTCGTAGGAGACCTCGCACGGCCAGGAGTCCACGGTCACCGGCAGCAGCGTGGGCGGGGCGACCAGGGTCACCTCGGCGCCGAGCGTGTTCAGCAGCAGCACGTTGGAGCGGGCCACCCGGCTGTGCAGCACGTCGCCGACGATGGTGACCTTCCTGCCGTCCAGCGGGCCGAGGCGGCGGCGCATGGTGAAGGCGTCGAGCAGGGCCTGGGTGGGGTGCTCGTGGGTGCCGTCGCCGGCGTTGACGACGCTGCCGCGCACCCAGCCGGCCAGGCGGTGCGGCGCGCCGGAGGCGCCGTGCCGGATGACGACGGCGTCGGCGCCCATCGCCTCCAGGGTGAGCGCGGTGTCCTTGAGCGACTCGCCCTTGGAGACGCTGGAGCCCTTGGCGGAGAAGTTGATGACGTCCGCCGACAGGCGCTTGGCCGCCGCCTCGAAGGAGATCCTGGTCCGGGTGGAGTCCTCGAAGAAGAGGTTGACCACGGTGCGGCCGCGCAGGGTGGGCAGCTTCTTGATGGAGCGTTCCGAGATCTTCGCCAGCTCGTCGGCGGTGTCCAGGATGAGCAGGGCGTCGTCACGGCTCAGGTCGGCCGCCGAGATCAGGTGCCGCTTCACTTGTCGTCTTCCTTCAGCAGCAGGACCGCGTCGCGGCCGTCGTTCTCCTCCAGGTAGACCTTGACGATCTCGGACTTGGAGGTCGGCAGGTTCTTGCCCACGTAGTCGGCGCGGATGGGCAGCTCGCGGTGGCCGCGGTCGACCAGGGCGGCGAGCTGGACGGCCTGCGGGCGGCCCAGGTCGTTGAGCGCGTCGAGCGCGGAGCGGACGGTGCGGCCGGAGTAGAGGACGTCGTCGACGAGGACGACGATCCTGCCGTCGATGCCGTCGGCGGGCAGCTCGGTGCGGCCCAGCGCGCGGGCGGGGCGCAGGCGGAGGTCGTCGCGGTACATCGTCACGTCGAGGGATCCGACGGGGACCGAGCGGCCCTCGAACTGCTTGATGCAGGCGGCCAGGCGCCGGGCCAGATGGACGCCCCGCGTGGGGATCCCGAGGAGGACGATGTCCTCGGCGCCCTTGGTGCGCTCAAGGATCTCGTGGGAGATGCGGACCAGCGCGCGATTGATGTCGGGCCCCTCGAGGACCGCACGTGCGCCGCTGTGGGCATGCGAAATGGCATCAGCCAAAGAAAACACCACCTTTCCCGCCTCACGGGACGGGTCTTAAAGGAAGTCAACGACCTCACGTTAGCAGCCGTCCGGCAGTGGGCCGGAATCGACCCCTTGCTTCCCTAACGGCATCAAACTATGACATAGCACCATGCATGGTACTTAGAGCCGAACAGGCCCCATTAATCGGCAAACTCTCACCTCCCCCGGCCGTGACGGCGGACCGCCGAGGGCAGGGCCAACCGTGACGGCATCCCGGCCGGCAGCAGACCTCGGGGGAGAGCATGGGCGCCCAACTCCGCGCGATCCGCGCGCGCATCCGGTCCGTCACCTCGACGGCCAAGATCACTCGGGCGCAGGAGCTCATCGCCTCCTCCCGGATCCCCCGGGCGCGCCAGCGCCTCGACTCCGCCAGGCCGTACGCCACGGAGATCACCAGGGCGGCCTCCATCCTCGTCAGCCACGGCATCCACCTGGACCACGCGCTGCTCAACCTCAAGCCCGACACCTCGCGCGTGGCCGTGCTGCTGATGAGCAGCGACCGGGGCTTCTGCGGCGGCTTCAACAACAACGTGCTGCGCCGGGGGGACGCGCTGGCGGCGCTCCTGCGCGAGCAGGACAAGGAGCCGGTGTTCTATCTCTCGGGCCGCAAGGCGGTGGACTTCTACCGCTTCCGGCACAGGAGGACCGAGCGGGAGTGGGTCGGGCTGTCGGACCACCCCACCTACGACGTCGCCGCCGAGATCGGCCAGACGCTGGTGGAGGCCTTCGACACGCCCACCCGGGAGGGCGGGGTGGGCGAGGTGCACGTCGTCTTCACCGAGTTCGGCTCCATGCTGACCCAGGAGACCCGCGTGCACCGGATCCTGCCCCTGGAGATCGAGGAGCGGGAGATCGGCGGCCGGGCCGAGGGCTCCGTCTCCGCCCCCCTGCCAC
>NZ_NGFP01000121.1 GCF_002149035.1 Streptosporangium minutum | reverse complement strand
CCCCGTCGTCGCGATCGGCGTCGACCGGGAATACCTCACCTCAACCGCTGCCCTCGCCCACGTCGGCCGGAGGATAGATGTCACGCCTCACCGTGATGATCGTCGCTGTTGTCGTTCTTGCCGTCGGCTGTACCAGAGGAGAAGCCGTGAACGAGCCCACGATGACTCAGGCCCAGGCACTCGCCCGGGTCGAGCAGCTCATCAAGGAGACGTCCGATGTGATCACACCGAAACCCCGCCTGGATCTCGACCGTCCCAGTCTCAACGTCAACGGCTGCCTTGATCCCACCGACAGCGGTTCGGAGGGTCGCGTCGTGATCAGCCGCTCGTACTATCTGCGCGACATTCCTAGGGATCAGGTGGCAGAAGTGGCCAGGCAGGTCAAGCAGTACTGGGAAGAGCAGGACCATTACATCGTCGGAGTCTCCATCAACGGCCTTGACATCTCAGGACGCTCCAAACCTGATGACTTTCTGCTCTCACTCGCACCGACCGGCAACAATGATGTGCTGAATCTGGGAGTCACATCGCCCTGTGTCTGGCCGAACGGAACACCAGAGCCCTCCTCCAGTTGACCCTCACCAGAGCCGCCCTCCCTCCAGGCGGCCACTTCTGGGAGTCGGGTTGGGAGGAATGTTCGGACCGTTCCACTAATGTCCCTCGTTGGCCTGTGGCTTCTGTTTCAATTGAGGGCTCTGAAGTTTCCCACCCAGGAACCGAAGGACCGGTGATCGTGTCCCCCGTGCATCACGAGAAGGTCTTCGAGGACGCCATCGAGTCGGCCCTGCTCAGAGCGGGCTGGCTCAAGGGCGCGAACAGCCTTTACGATCACGCCCTCGGGCTGAACCCCGAGGAGCTGCTCGGCTTCGTGCGGGCGACGCAGCCGAAGGAGTGGCAGCGGCTGGTCACCGCGCAGGCCGGGGACGAGGCGGGGGCCGCGCGGCGGCTGGCGGACCAGGTGGCGAAGGCGATCGACAACGAGGGCGCCCTGGAGGTGCTCCGGCACGGGGTGAAGGACCGGGGGATCACCTTCAGGCTGGCTTACTTCCGGCCCGCGCACACCATCGCCGCCGACGCGCTGGAGCCGTACGGCAAGAACGTCCTCAGCGTCGTCCGCCAGTTCCGCTACTCGGCGACGACTGCCGACACCTTGGACCTGGCGCTGTTCGTCAACGGGATCCCGGTCGCCACGGCCGAGTTGAAGAACCCGCTCACCGGCCAGACCGTCGAAGACGCCAAGCGGCAGTACCGCGAGGACCGCGACCCGAAGGAGCTGGTCTTCGCCAGGCGCGCGCTCGTCCACTTCGCCGTGGACCCGGACCTGGTGTCCGTCACCACCCGGCTGTCGGGGAAGAGCACGCGCTTCCTGCCGTTCAACATGGGCACGGCGGGTGCGGGCAACGCGGGCGGCGCGGGTAACCCCGGCACCCCGGCCGGCGGCACCTATCCGACCGCCTATCTGTGGGAGCGGATCTGGCACCCGGACACCTGGCTGGACCTGCTCAAGCGGTTCCTACACGTCGACGACGAGGACGTGAGGAAGGGCAAGGGACGCAAGCCGTCCCCCGGCAAGGCCCACCGGCTGCCGCTGATCTTTCCCCGGTTCCACCAGTGGCACGCCGTGCAGGCCATGACCGCGCACGCGAAGCGGCACGGTGCCGGCCACAACTACCTCATCCAGCACTCGGCAGGGTCGGGCAAGTCGAACACGATCGCCTGGCTGGCGCACGCGCTGTCCAACCTGCACACCCCGGACGGACTCGCGGAGATCGACGAGGCGGCGCTGGCCAGGGGGTACCAGCCGAACCAGCCGGTCTTCGACAAGGTCATCGTGATCACCGACCGGGTGGTCCTGGACCGGCAGCTCCAGGAGACGATCTACCAGTTCGAGCACACGCCGGGTGTGGTCCAGCGGATCGACCAGCACTCCGACCAGCTCGCCGGCGCGCTGCAGGGCGAGACCGCCAAGGTCGTCATCACCACGCTGCAGAAGTTCCCCTACGTCCTGCAGAAGGTCGAGGGTCTGCGCGGCAAGCGGTTCGCGGTGGTGGTGGACGAGGCGCACTCGTCGCAGTCGGGGGAGGGGTCGGCGGCGCTGAAGCGGGTGCTGCTCAAGCTCGGCAGTGACGACATCGACGAGGACGGGGACCTGCTGACCGCGAGCGCGCTCGCCCGGGGCAAGCACGACAACCTCTCCTACTTCGCGTTCACCGCGACGCCGAAGAGCAAGACGCTCAACCTGTTCGGCGTGCCCGGCGAGGACGGCAAGCCGCGCGCCTTCCATGTCTACTCGATGCGGCAGGCGATCGAGGAGGGCTTCATCCTCGACGTGCTGAAGAGCTACGTCACCTACAAGACGTTCTGGCGGCTGATCAGCACCGAGCCCGACGACCGCGAGGTCGACAAGCGCAAGGGGCAGGCACTGCTCGCCCAGTTCGCCGCGCTGCACCCCACCAGCATGAAGCAGCGGGCGCAGATCATCGTCGAGCACTTCCGGAGGCACACCGCCCCGCAGCTGGGCGGGCGGGCCAAGGCGATGGTCGTCACGCGCAGACGTGAGCACGCCGTACGGCTCGGGCAGGCGATCCGCGACTACGTCGAGGTCCACGGCTACGCCGACTGCGGCACGCTGATCGCCTTCTCTCAGGCCCTTGAGGTCGACGGGACGGAGTACACCGAGTCCAGGCTCAACGGGTTCAGCGAGAGGGAGCTGCCGGAACGGTACGGCTACTGCCGGGCCGACGACTCCTCGCCGAACGCCGCGGAGAAGGCGGAATATCGGATCCTGGTCGTCGCCGACAAGTATCAGACGGGATTCGACCAGCCGCTGCTGACCACGATGTATGTGGACAAGCCGCTGGCCGGGGTGGCCGCCGTGCAGACACTGTCCCGGTTGAACCGCACGCACCGGCTCAAGTCGCAGGGCGACGTGTTCGTGCTCGACTTCGCCAACGAGGCAGAGGACGTCCAGGCGGCGTTCCAGCCGTACTACGAGGCCACGGCCACCGAGCAGATCGACCCGAACCTGCTGTACACGCGGGCGTCGGCCGTGCTCGGGCACGCCCTCCTGGTGGAGTCGGAGATGCAGGCCCTCGCCGAGGGATACCTGCGGGCCGAGCGGACGTCGGCGACGCAGCGTGACCTGGAGAAGGCCCACGCGGAGCTCTACCGGTTGACCGGGCCGGCGGTGGCGCGCTTCGCCGATCGGCAGAGGGAGGACCTGGAGAACAACGGGGACGCGGCCGAGGAGTTCCGTGGTGACCTGCGTGGATACGTGCGCCTGTACGGCTTCCTGTCGCAGATCGTGCCCTACGTTGATCCCGAGCTGGAGCGGCTGTACCTGTTCGGCCGGTTCCTGCTGAACCGGCTGCCGCGCCGGGAGGACCCGGCCGTGGACGTCGGCGAGGTCGACCTCACCCACCTGAAGATCAGCCGGACCGGCGAGCACGACCTCAGCCTGCGTGGCGAGGGGGAGGTGACGATCCCCGGCCCGATCGGCGGCGGTGGCGCGGCCCCCGAGCCGGAACTGACGTCGCTGCGCGATCTGATCGCCGCGCTCAACGACAAGTACGGCCTGGGGCTGTCGGAGGCCGACCAGATCTGGGTGGAGCAGCAGCTCCAGGAGGCGGCACGCAACGACTCGCTCAAGGCCGCCGCCCTGGTCAACGACGAGGCCAACTTCGGCGAGGTCTTCGCCGACCACCTGGAGAAGGTCGTCGTCGACCGGCACACCGGCAACACCGGCCTCGTGCAGCGGTTCTACGACGACTCGTTGTTCCGGTCGCGGATCACCGAGATCGGACGCAGGCAGGTCTACAAGATGATCCGCGACAGTGAGGGTCTGGAGTGATCACTCCCTCATCAGAGGACACCGGGTCCTCGCGATCTTTCTGGGGTGGGCCAGGGTGAAACAGGGCGACGTCGTCGGCGGCCGGTACGAGCTGGTCGACTATCTCGGCCGGGGCGGCTACGGCGAGGTCTGGAAGGGCTTCGATCAGTCGCTGGACCGGCATGTCGCCGCCAAGTTCATCCGTTCCGACAGATTTCCCACCCCCGAGCTGCGTGCGGAGGCTGAGCAGCGCTTCCGGCGCGAGGCCCGCGTCACCGCGCGGATCCAGCATCCCGGGGTGCCGATCATCCATGACCTCGGCACCCACGACGGCGATCTCTACCTGGTGATGCAGCTCGTCGAGGGCTTCCGGATCGACGACCTGATCGCGCACCACCGGCCTCTCCCGGTCGCCTGGGCGGCGGCGATCGCAGCCCAGATCTGCGCGGTGCTGACGGTCGCGCACGCCGAAGCGCTCATCCACCGGGACCTCAAGCCGACCAACCTGGTTCTCTGCCCCGACGGCACGGTCAAGGTCCTCGACTTCGGCATCGTGGCCGTGCTGGGCTCGGCGGACATCACCCAGATCACGCGGGTCGGCGAGGGGATCGGCACGCCGTACTACATGTCGCCCGAGCTGGCGGTCACCGGGGAGGCCAGCCCGCAGAGCGACCTCTACGCGCTCGGCTGCGTGCTGCACGAGCTGCTGGCCGGCGCGCGGGTCTTCCAATCCGCGCATACCGTCGCCGAGATCAGCCGGCACTATTCGGAGGTGCCGGCGCCGTTGAGGGCCCTCCGCCGCGACGTGCCCGGCGAGATCGAGCGACTCGTCCTGGACCTGCTGGCCAAGAACGCCGCCGACCGGCCCTCGGGCGCGGCGGAGGTGTATGAGCGGCTGCTGCCGTTCGTGGCCGCCCTCCCGCCGCTGCCTGGAACGACCGCCGCGGCGCCCTTCCCCGACCCGCTGCGGATGTACGCCACCGTCGTGGAGCGGATCGCGGAGACCGCTCTCGTCGGTCCTCGCGTTCCGGCGCAGCGCCCGGAAGCGGCGCGGAGGCTTTCGGAGGCGGAACTCCTCGCGGCGAACGACCGCGCGGAGGAACTCGCCGTCCAAGGGCGTTTCAGCCAGGCGATCGAACTACTGGAAGGCGCGCTCATCGGGGCGCGGGACGTGCTGCCGCGGGAGCACCCGGTGATCTTCGCCCTCCGCATGCGGCTGGCCGACTCGCGCTTCGCCGCCAGGGACTACCGGCAGGCGGCGACGGAGTATGACAAGCTCCTTCCCCAGCTGGCGGGGATGCTCGGAGCCGTACACCCCGCGGTGCTGGGCTGCCGCCTCAACCAGGCACTCTGCTCGGCGGCGCTCAGGCAGGACGAGGTCGCGCTCTCGCGGATGAGCGAGCTGCTCGACGACGTGCGACCGGCGCTGGGCGACCGTGATCCGTTCACACTGGAGCTACGGCGGGAGCTCGGCAAACTTCTCGCCCAGCTCGGCGACCATGAGCGGGCACGTTCGGAGTTCCATTCCCTGCTCCCCGACATGGTGACCGTCCACGGTGCCGACCATCCCGATACGCGGCATGTCCGTGATCTCCTGGAGAACCTCGACCGCTTCCTGGAGTGAAGGCCCGCCGCGAGGAGCGGATGTCCTCACCGGGGATGGAGACGGCAGGCCATACTCAGCACGCCCATATCCTCCCTGTACGACGACAGGCCCCGCAGGCCTTTGAATGAGTTGCGTGATAGATCTGTCGCGTTCCGTGATCGCGGGTGAGCGGCTCGGCGGCAGATGCCAGGAGGGGGCGTCTCCCGCGTGCGGGCCGGTCAGCGGGAGCGGCGGGCGCCGTTCTTACGCGGCGTCTTGACGGGCTGGGGGGCCGCTCCCGGGATGCCCTGCATCGCGTCGATTCTGGCGTGCAGGCGGGCGAGCTCGTTCAGGACGGTGGTGAGCTGGTCCTCGGTCCGCTGTTCCTCGGCGGAGGTGTTCTGGTCGTCCATGGCGTTGACCACGACGGCGATGAACAGGTTGAGCACCACGTAGGAGGCCATCAGGATGTAACCCACGAAGAAGATCCACGCCCAGGGCTTCTCGGCCATGACCTCCTCGGCGATGTCCGGCCAGGCTTCGCCCGTCATGATCTGGAACAGCGTGAACAGCGACGTGGGCAGTTCGCCGAAGTACTTGGGGACGAGCTCACCGAACAGCTGGGTCGCCATGACCGCCGAGATGTACATGACCAGGGTCAGCAGGCCGATGATCGCTCCCGTCCCGGGCATGGCCGCGAACAGCGCGCCGACGACCTTGCGCATGCTGGGAACCGCCGCGACCAGACGCAGTGCCCGCATGATCCGCAGTGTCCGCAGCACCGAGGTCGGGCCGGAGGCCGGGATCAGTGCGATGACCACGATGGCCGCGTCGAACCAGTTCCACGGGTCCTTGAAGAATTTGCCCCGATAGGCGTACAGCCGGGCGATGAGCTCGACGGTGAAGACCGCCAGGGCGACCCGGTCGACGACGTGCAGGAACCCGCCTATCCGGTCCGTCAGGTAGGAGGAGGTCTCGCAGCCGATCGTGATCGCGTTGATCACGATGACGGCTATGACAGCCCGCTGGAAAAGCCGGGTTTCGAGGAAGGAACGGACGCGTGCTCGCCCTGGCAAGGGTGTGCTCCTGGAAGGGGGAAGAGTCGAATGCCGAACATCGTAGGCCGCCGCGCGGAATCACTCCCGAGCGCCCTCGGACGTACGGCATCCGCCACGGGAGAGCGCAGGGCGCCGACCTCGGTGAAGAAGCCGCCGGCCGTCTCTGCCGCCGCCCGGCGTCGTCGCGCAACCGGGAGAGAGGACCTCCGCTACCGCCCGACGGCGTCCAGGAACCGGAAGAGAAGATCTTCGCTGGGGTTACCGACCGACGGCGTCCCGGAGCCGGGAGAGAAGGCCTCTGGGGGCGGGAGGGGCGGCTTGGGCGAAAGCCCTGTCTACCTCGGCGGTGAAGAAGTCCTCGCCTTCGTCGCCCTGGGTCACCTGGACGCGCACCGCCCGGACCTTCTGCCAGAACAGATAGATGTCCCGGCTCTCCATCAGATGGCTGAGCGCGCCGCGCAGCTCGGCCAGCTCGATGGTCCGGGTCTCGTAGGCCACCTTCTGCAGGTTGAGGATCAGGTTGCAGTAGTGGTCCTTCTTCGTCACCCCGGCCCCCGATGACATCTGCGGCCAGACCTGCCGCAGCTCGGGGTCGTCGATCGCCATCCTGATCAGGCCGGTGTGCAGCTCGCGTAGCGCGATCTCGCTGCTCCGCTGCTGCTCCTCCCGCGCGATGGTCAGCTCCTCACGCTGGTTCCGCAGTTCGCGCCCCTGGAGGAAGAGGGTGAGGGCGATGCCGATGAACGCGACGCCCGAGAAGAAGACCCCGATCGGTGACAGCGCCTCACCGATCTTGGACCAGCGGTCAAGCGTCGTCGCGTCGGTGCGGAACAGCAGAACCGTGGGCACGGCGAGCCCCGCCGTCACCAGCGCGATGCCGATTATCGGAGCGGAGAAAACGGCAAACGTTCTCAACCACTGGCGGCGATCCATTATCGGAACGTATCCGGGGGGCGCGTCCTCGTCCACACCTCGCGTCACACGGCCGCCAGGAACTCCTCGAACGGTACGGCCCGCTGCCGGAGCGCGATCGCCTTCTTCTCCAGTGAGGTCATGACGGCGGAATCCTGAGTCATCCATCCACCGGATTGAAGGCCGATGTCGCCGTAGTCATGGATCAATGCCGTGTGCCGGTCGAAGAGCAGGAAATCAAAGTGCTCCTCGTCGGGAAGTCGCATGCTCGGGGCGCAGCGCACTATTTCAATGGCCTCACCCATCTCGGCCCGGATCCGATAGGCGATCAGCTCGTAGTCGAGATAGGGCGTCAGCGGTTCCTGGATCAGGCGGATCCGCGCGTAGTCGATCCCTTTCCTCTCGACATCCTCGTAGAGCGACCTCTCGGTCTCCGACTCCTGTCGCAGCAATCTCCAGGCCTCCTGGACGTCGCCCCGCTCGTGCGCGGCCTGGGACGTGGTGACCTCGCGCTCCCGGTAGCTCTGCCAGCACTCAAGCTTGAGGAACCGCGACTCCGTCCGCGACCAGGCCTCCAGGAAGCATGCTCCGAACTCGTCGAGGTTCAGTCTTCTGCCTGATTTCGTTGCCCATTTCGGGGGACGCATCTACTGCTCCGGAATGTCGCTCTTCGCCGAGATCAGCGTGGCGCGTGAGATCTTCACGATCCGCTCATCCGTGGCACACCTTGCGTCAGGCAACGGATTTATGCCGATCTGGTCGGTGATATCGGTCCCGATGACGGCGAAGTCTCCGTCATCCAATTCGATGATATCCGGCGACCCCGTCGCGGCAGTCGTGTCGCCACGCTCTTGCGGAGTCTTGCCCAGTCGCCGAACAGCCTTCATCTGGCCCTCACTCCCGATTCAAGAGCATCAATCCCTCTCTATCATTTACGAATTTAAATCGCAAGAAAGTGCGATTTAGTTGAAATATTGCGATGAATAATAGTGTGTCCTAATTTGACGGAGGCGACCTGACGGGGCCGGCCCGGCGTGGGCAGGCCGGCCCGCACTGATCCGGTGGGCCGGGTGGGGTCGCGGCACTCGGGCCGGTGCCCGCCGTGCGGGGCGGTCCTCGGCGGCGGATCCGTGCCGTGCCTCGGGTCAGGCGACGTAGCGGCAGATCAGCGCCTCGGTGGGATGGCGGAAGGCGTTGACCACCACCCGTGTCGGCTCGTGGTAGGCGCACGCGGAGAGCGGGTTCGCCGGCGTGGCCGTTCCCGAGTTCCGCAGGCAGACGTAGCCTGTGGTCCTGTAGAGAGCCACGATCGTTTGCGGATCGATGTGCGTTATGCAGTAGCCGGCTCCCGATACCGGCCCGTAGACGATGTCGACTGTGCTGTTCGGCGCTGTCTTGATGGTCACTGTGGTGGCCTGCGCCGGAGCCGCCGTGAGCGCGCCGGCCAGCAGCGCGCCGGCGCCCAGGGCAAGAATGCGACGAAGCATGAGAAACCTCCTCGATGGCGGGGGAGTGCTTACGGCCTGTCCGGTGCGGCGGCGTCCTCAAGGCAGCAGGAGTGAGTGGCCTTGAGCGGGAACTGCTTCGGGTGGGTGTGTGCCGCACCGCGTCGGCCAGGGGAAACAAGGGGGCTGGGCCTGCTTATCGCAGTATTAAATAGGAAACCTTCCTATGCAATACCGTGTTTCCCCTGACCGCTCACCGGACCCGGGTCAAGCCGTCCCTCTCGCTTTCAGGGGAGGGCGGCCCGCCTCCCTGACCTCCGTACGGCGGGCTGACGCCGAGGGCGGCGAGGCGGAACATCGATGGCGCGGACGCCGCCGTCCACTGTGTGGTGCCACCGTTCCGGAGCGGGCCGCGCCGTCCGTCCTGTGGTGTCACCGTTCCGGAGCGCGCCGCGCCGTCCGCTGCCCCCGCCTGGCGATGACTCCGGTGAGCGACCCGGTCTTCCGGCATGCCGGCCGGCCGGTACTCACATAACGCCGGATCTGTTGTTTATGAAATTCGCGTTTCGCGATGATTCTCTGATTGAAATGACGGACTGAAGAGAACTCGATATCGGATCTCGCTCCTATGGGAGCCGCGTGAGATTCTGGCGCGTTGCGGCGGCGGACGCGACGGGTGATCCGGGGCTCCGTCCCCTGTTCCCCGTCACGGGCATGGTGTCCGTGACACGCCGTTGAGAAGGAATCGCCTGGCCTCGGGGGCGGTGAGGTCACGGCCGACGATTTCGCAGATCTGGGTGAGGGCGGTCGACACGTCCGTCGTCCATGCGAGCACGCGGCCGTTCATGTAGGCGGCGAGGACTCTGTCTCCTGCCGGGGTCAGGGTGACGTCGAGCACCTGGTCGCCCGGCATGGGGAGCAGGGCGAGCTGGAGTCCGCGGTTCACGTCCCACAGGATGATGTTGCCGTTGACGTCGCTGGAGACGAGGGTGCGGCCGTCGGATGTGAAGAGGACCCGGCCCGCTCCGATCGGATGTCCGGTGAGGACGTGGACGGCCTTACGGGTTTTCACGTCCCACAGGATGATCCGGCCGTCCAGCCCCGCCGAGGCCAGGATGTCGCCGTGCGGCGAGAACGCCAGGCCGGACGCGGTGTTGAAGTGTCCGCTGAGCTTGCCGATCAGCTTGCCGGTGGCCGTGTCCCAGAGCCAGATGTCGAGGTCGTCGGCGCCCGCGGCGAGGATCCGCCCGTCCGGGCTGAACGCGACGGAGTCGTAGAGGTCCCGGCCCGAGCCGATGCCGGTCGCCTTGCGGGTGGTGGTGTCCCACAGCACGACTCCATCGGCGCCTCCGGCGGCCAGGCTCCGGCCGTCGGGGCTGAACGCGAGACCCGCCACACGCGCCGGCGCCTTCGGCAGCCGGGTGGCCGTGGACTTCGCCGGATCGTTGAGCCACACCTCGTCGCGGGTGGCGATCGCGACCTGGTCTCTCTCCCGGCTGGTGACGATGCGGGTGACCGGAGACCCTCCCGGGACGTGAAGCTCCTCGGTGTCCTCCGGGTCGCTGAGCGAGACGACGGTGAGCACGCCCTCGCTGCCGCCGCTGATCAGCTTCTGCCCGTCCGGATCGATGGCCACGGCCCGTGCGGCGCCGCCGGGTGCGCTCACCGGGGCGCCGAGCGGGTCCCACAGGATGACGTTGCCGTCCCACGCCGCGGTGTAGAGGGTCCGGGAGTCCTTACTGGGCGCTATCGCCGTCACCGGGCCGGTGTGCGCCTCGTAGCGGTCGACGATCTTCTCGTCGGCGAGGTCCCACAGCAGCACCCGGTTGTCGGCTCCGCCGGTGGCCAGCAGACCCCCGCTGTGGCCCAGGAAGGCGAGCGCGTGAACGGGGGTGTAGTGGCCGTTGAGGCGATGCACCACCCGGCGGGTCCGCACATCCCACACGACTGCGCCCCCGATCGTGTCCCCGTAGGTGCCGGCGGCGATGAACCGGCCGTCCGGGCTGAAGGCGACCGGCGTGAATCTCCCAGGCCGGCCGGGGACCGCCAGCGTGACCGTCGCCTTACTCTGCACGGCCGCCTCGCCTGGCCGCCACAGTTTGACCGTGCCGTCGGCGGCCGCCGAGGCGAGCATGTCGGCCTTCGCGTTGAAGGACAGGCCGGTCACGGTCCCCCGATGCCCCTTGATCAGGGCGAACGGCCGGTTGTTCTCCAGATCCCACATCACGATCCGGCCCTCGTCGTCACCGGCCGCCAGCAGCAAGTTCCCACTGGCCGCCAGCGAGAAGACGTCCGAGCGGTACCCGTCGACGCTGAGTGTCGCGACGCGGCGGCCGTCGCGCACATCCCACACGGACAGCGCGCCGTCCGCGCCGCCGACCGCCAGCCGCCGGCTGTCGGCGGTGAAGGCGAGGGCATGGGGCGTCCCGACGCCGGTCTCCAGCGTGCGGAGCCGGGTACGGCCGGCGGGATCCCACAGCACGACCCGGCCGTCGCTCCTCGCGGTGGCCAGCATCCCGCCGTCCGGGCTGACCTCCATGTCGTTGATCTCCGTACCGTCCGGGTCGGAGAGGAACGCCCGGATGGACCGCCACTGCCCGGCCTTGGCGAGCAGGACCGCCCTGGCCTCCTCGGTCGGTTCGGTTCTCCACGCCGCCGCGCTCAGCAACATCGACAGCTGCGGGTTCGCGCGCGCCTGCCCTTCGGCCCGGGTGGCGAGATAGCGCGAGAACGCCACAGCCGCCTCGTGCTCGGCGCGTGTCTGCTGGGCACGGGCGACCCCGGTCTGCCGGCGGGCGATCAGACCCAGGCCGCCGGCGACGAGGGCCAGCACGAGCAGTACGGCCGCGGCCGACCACGCCGTGCGCAGAGCACGCCGATGCTGGCGGATGTCCTCCCCGACCAGGTCACTTTTGGGGCGGCCATGGACGGCCGCTCCGAGGGTCGCGACGCCGTCCTGGAACCGGGCCTCGTCATCTCGGCTCACAGCCCGCGGTCCGTTCGCGGGAATGCCGCGCAGGTCGGCCCAGAGCGGTGTCCCGGTGAAATACCCGGCGAGCTGTGCCGGTACGGCGTTTGTCACGCTCCAGTCGAAGTCGCCCTCTTCCTCGCGCCACAGCACCGTGCCGCCGGTGATCGCCATCAGCAGCGTCTGCGGGCTGCGGTGCTCGCGCCACCAGGCCACTTCCCGGGCGACCCACATCGAGGCGGCGGCATCGGGCGAGGCGAGCAGGATCAGATACCGGGACTTCGCGAGGGCGTCTTCCAGCTTGACCCAGAGCTGCGGATTGGCGGCCAGGTCCGAGGGGGCGCAGAACACCCGTAAGGCGCGGCGGCGATACCAGGGCCGGGCCAACCGGTGCAGGGCCAGGCGCAGTTCGGGCGCGAGGGCCGCGTCGGAGGCGGTGCTGTAGGAGATGAACGCGTCGTAGGGCAGGCCCTCCCCGTCCGGGCCCGCCGGAACTTCACCCCGGTCCTCCGGAACGGCCCCGGCCCTCGGAGGCGTCTGGTCACTCATGCGACGCCCTCCGCCCCGGCGTCCGGGACGCCTGGGCCGCCGACGCCGGAGAGAGCCGGCCGGATCTCGGATCCGTGCGGCCGGTCAGCGGTTCCGGCCGCTCCAGACCGGTCATCCTCGTCCGCCTGTCCGGAATCACGGCCTCGAACAGGGAGGAAAGCGACTTGTGAACTCTCTACCATCGTCGGCCTCCGTCCGATGGCGACGCCTCCGCTTGGTGTGTCCTGTTGGTACATCTCCCCGCCGGGGACAACGTTTCATTCGTTTCTCCCCCGAGGCCGTCGGTCTCCTGTGCCGGGAGTCGTCTCTTCGGACGGGCAGTCCATCCCTGTCGCGCAAGGGGGCGAGCCGCATCCGTGCTCCTGGCGAGATTCGGCCAGGGGGCGGGAGAGGCGCCGGTCTCTCCCGCGCACGCGCGATGCGGTCGGTTCTACGAGCAGCCCGGCGGCCGGTGCGGCGCGTAAGACCAGTGACCGGTTCTCTTCTCGCGGAGGATCCTCGGTATTTTGTTAACGCTAACAAAGCGGCGGGATGAGAAGTGAGCGCTAACAACGGAGCACGGTCAACAGTTAAGGACCTGATGCACCGCCATGTCAACAGGGAGTTAAGGAGGCGTTTCGTGTGACCGGACCGTGACCGGGTGAGTCCTTGACGGAGGGCATTGTTAACGTTCACAGTCTTGCCCAAGCCGAGAAAAGCCGGCCGGGAACCCCGGCAGGGAAGCTCGACCGCGAAGGTCTGGTCGGGAGAGCTCGGCCGGGAAAGTCGGAGCAGGGAAACGAGCTGGGAAAGGGGCGACCTGTGGGATCGACCTCGGAGCGTCGCCCTCCCGTGATGGCCGATGTCGCCAGGGTGGCGGGTGTGTCGCACCAGACGGTCTCCCGGGTGCTCAACGACCACCTGAACGTCCGTGCCGAGACCCGCGCCCGGGTCCTGGCGGCGATCGACCAGTTGGGCTACCGCCGCAACTTCGTCGCCCGCGCCCTGGTGACCAGGCATTCGCGCAGGCTGGGTGTGGTCAGTTTCGACACCACGCTCTACGGCCCGGCCAGCACGGTCTACAGCATCGAGCAGGCGGCGAGGGCGGCGGGCTACTTCGTGAGCATCGTCAGCCTGCGGACCATCGACAGGGCGGGTGTGCGCGACGCGCTCGACTACCTCGCCGATCAGGGTGTGGACGGCATCGTCGTGGTCGCGCCGCAGCGCTCGGCCGCCCAGGCCCTCGACGACCTGCCGGCGGGCATGCCCGTCGTGGCCGTGGAGGGCGGACACGCGGGGGACGTCTCCGTGGTCAGCGTAGACCAGGTCGCGGGCGCCAGGCTGGCCACCGAGCATCTCCTCGACCTGGGCCACGACACGGTCTGGCATGTCAGCGGCCCTTCGGACTGGCTGGAGGCCGAGGGGCGGATCGCCGGCTGGCGCGACGTCCTGACCGCCGCCGGACGCCCGGTCCCCGAACCGCTGAATGGCGACTGGAGCCCGCGTTCCGGCTACGCGGCGGGCCGGCGGCTGGCCGCGATGGCGGGCGACGTCACCGCTGTTTTCGTGGCCAACGACCAGATGGCGCTCGGAGTCCTGCGGGCGCTGACCGAGGAAGGGGTACGGGTTCCCGAGCAGATGAGCGTCGTGGGTTTCGACGACATCCCGGAGTCGGAGTTCTTCTCCCCTCCGCTCACCACCGTCAGACAGGACTTCGGGGCCGTGGGCAGGTGCAGCATCGAGGTGCTCCTGCGGCAGATCGAGGCGGACGGGCCGCTCGCGCGTGAATGTCTCGTCGTGCCACCCGAATTCGTCGCCAGGGCCAGCGCCTCGCCCTCGTGTCGGCCGCACGGAGCGGTGCGGAACTAGCCGTACCGCAAACAGCCGTGCGGAACCAGCCGTACAAGAACCAGCCATACCGCAAGCAGCCTTACAGAAACAGACGTACACATTCGTACCGGAACGGAAGCGGAGCCCGTGCGCGGGCGGAGCGGTGCAGAGAAGGAAAGCGGGAGAGCGCCGTATTCGCCGCGGTGATGTTAGCGCTCACAGCAAGAAAGGACCCCCCACCATGTTCAAGAGGATCTCGGCGCTGCTGCTGGCCGGCGCCGTCACGATGACGATGGCAGGATGCGGCGGTGACGGCGGTTCGGGCGGCTCCGCCGACGACGGCAAGATCACCATGGGCTTCTCCCAGGTCGGTGCGGAGAGCGGCTGGCGCACCGCGAACACCAAGTCGGTGCAGGACTCGGCGAAGAGCGCGGGCGTCGATCTGAAGTTCTCCGACGCCCAGCAGAAGCAGGAGAACCAGATCAAGGCGATCCGCTCCTACATCCAGCAGAAGGTGGACGTCATCGCCTTCTCGCCGGTGGTCGAGTCCGGCTGGGACACCGTGCTCAAGGAGGCGCAGAGCGCGAAGATCCCGGTCATCCTGACCGACCGGGCCGTGGATTCCGCCGACACCAGCCTGTACAAGACCTTCCTCGGTTCGGACTTCGTCGAGGAGGGCCGTAAGGCCGGCACGTGGCTGACGGAGGCGTTCAAGGACTCCAAGGATCCGGTGAACATCGTCGAGCTGCAGGGCACCACCGGATCGGCGCCGGCCAACGACCGCAAGGCGGGCTTCGCCGAGGTCATCGGGGCCGATCCCAAGTTCAAGGTGATCGCCTCGCAGACCGGTGACTTCACCCGCGCCAAGGGCAAGGAGGTCATGGAGGCCTTCCTGAAGGCCAACCCGGACATCGACGTGCTCTACGCGCACAACGACGACATGGGGCTCGGCGCCATCGAGGCGATCGAGGGCGCGGGCAAGGTGCCCGGCAAGGACATCAAGATCATCACGATCGACGCCGTCAAGGACGGCATGCAGGCCCTCGCCGACGGCAAGATCAGCTACATCGTCGAGTGCAGCCCGCTGCTCGGCCCCCAGCTGATGGACCTGGCCAAGAAGGCCGTCAAGGGTGAGCAGATCCCCGCCCGCGTCGTGACGGAGGAGACCACCTTCACCCAGGAGCAGGCCAAGGAAGCCCTGCCGAGTCGCCAGTACTGACCGACGACGGGCCGCTTCCCGGAGCGGCCCGTCTCCCCTCGAGGAAGGTGGACGCCGCATGACCGCACCCACCCCGATCCTGCGGATGAGCGGGATCAGCAAAGAGTTCCCCGGCGTGAAGGCGCTGTCCGGCGTCGACTTCCGGCTGCTGCCGGGAGAGGTGCACGCGCTCATGGGGGAGAACGGCGCCGGGAAGTCGACCCTCATCAAGGTCCTCACCGGTGTCCACGACATCGACGCCGGCGAGATCGAACTGGGCGGCCGGAAGGTCGCCTTCGCCGACCCGTCGGCCGCCCAGCAGGCCGGGATCAGCACCGTCTACCAGGAGGTCAACCTCTGCACGAACCTCTCGGTCGCGGAGAACATCTTCATCGGCCGCGAGCCGCGCCGCCTGGGCCGGATCCAGTGGGGCCGGATGCGCCGCCGGGCCGCCGAGCTGCTCGCCCGGCTGGAGCTCGACATCGACGTGTCGGCGCCGCTGTCGTCGTACTCGCTGGCCATGCAGCAGATGGTCGCGATCGCCAGGGCCGTGGACATCTCGGCCCGGGTGCTGATCCTGGACGAGCCCACCTCCAGCCTGGACACCGGGGAGGTCGCGCAGCTCTTCCGGGTGATGCGCAAGCTCAAGGAGGAGGGCATCGCGATCCTGTTCGTCTCGCACTTCCTCGACCAGGTCTACGAGATCTCCGACCGCATGACGATCCTGCGCAACGGGCGGCTCGTCGGCGAGCACCTCACCAGCGAGCTCGGCCAGGTCGAGCTGGTCGGCAAGATGATCGGCCGCGAGCTCGCCGACCTGGAGAAGCTGGAGGGCAAGCCGCTCGCCCGGGAGACGGAAACCCTGGTGGAGGCCGAGGATCTGGGCAGGGCCGGAGCCGTCGAACCGTTCACTCTCACCATTCACGAGGGCGAGGTCGTCGGCCTGGCCGGGCTGCTCGGCTCCGGGCGCACCGAGATCGCCCGCCTGCTGTTCGGCGCCGACCACGCGGGCACCGGCTCCCTCAAGATCGACGGCCGGCCGGTGAGCCTGCGCACCCCGCGGGCGGCCATGAACCACAGGATCGCCTTCTGCTCGGAGAACCGCCGCGCCGAGGGGCTCATCCCCGACCTCACCGTGCGGGAGAACCTCATCCTGGCCCTGCAGGCGGCACGCGGCTGGAGCAGGCCGATCCCGCGCCGTAAACAGGACGAGCTGGTCGAGAAGTACATCTCCGTGCTGAAGATCAGTCCGGCCGACCCCGAGCAGCTGATCAGGAACCTCAGTGGCGGCAACCAGCAGAAGGTGATGCTGGCCCGCTGGCTCATCCTCGAACCCCGCCTGCTCATCCTCGACGAGCCCACCCGGGGCATCGACGTCGGCGCCAAGGCCGAGATCCAGCGCCTGGTCGCCTCCCTGTCCGACGGCGGCATGGCCGTGCTGTTCATCTCCGCCGAGCTGGAGGAGGTGCTGCGGCTCAGCCACAAGATCGGTGTGCTGCGCGACCGCAGGCTGGTCGCCGAGTTGGACAACGACGACGACCTCACGACCGACGTCCTCATGGAGACGATCGCGAGCGGAGCCCGCGCATGAACGCCGTCCTCAGGCACCGGCTTCTCTGGCCCGCCGTCATCCTGGCCGCGCTGCTGCTGACCAACCTTGCGTTCACCGACCACTTCTTCTCGATCGAGATGAAGGACGGACACCTCTACGGCAGCCTGATCGACATCGTCAGGTTCGGCGCGCCGCTGATCCTCGTCGCGCTCGGCATGACGCTGGTCATCGCCACCGGCGGCATCGACCTGTCGGTCGGCTCGGTCGTGTCGATCTCCGGCGCCCTGGCCTGTCTGCGGATCAGCGGCATGGACGACCAGAACTCCGTCTCCGGCGTGGTCGCGGCCGCGGGCCTCGCCCTCGTGCTCTCCTTGGCCCTCGGGGCGTGGAACGGCTTCCTCGTCGCGGGCGTCGGCATCCAGCCGATCATCGCGACACTGATCCTCATGGTCGCGGGACGCGGCCTGGCCCAGCTCATCACCGACGGCCAGATCATCACCGTCAACAGCGGCCCGTACAAGCTCATCGGCGGCGGCTACTGGCTCACGCTGCCGTTCGGCATCATCATCGTGCTGGCGGTCCTCGCACTGACCGCCGTGCTCACCCGGCGCCTGGCCCTGGGCCTGCTCATCGAGTCGGTCGGCGGGAACGCGGAGGCCAGCCGCCTGGCGGGCATCCGTTCGCGTGGCGTGATCATCACGGTCTACACGTTCGCCGCCCTGTGCGCGGGCGTCGCCGGGCTCATGATCAGTTCGAACGTCTCCAGCGCCGACGGCAACAACGCCGGTCTCTGGATCGAGCTGGACGCCATCCTCGCCGTCGTCATCGGCGGCACCTCGCTGGCGGGGGGCCGGTTCTCGCTCGGCGGCACCGTGCTGGGCGCGCTCATCATCCAGACGCTGACCACCACGATCTACTCGATCGGCGTGCCTCCGGAGACGACGCTGCTGTTCAAGGCGCTCGTGGTCACCGTGGTGTGCCTGCTCCAGTCCCCGGCCTTCCGCGAGAAGGCCTTCCACCGCCGCAGACGCCCGGTGGCGGCGCCCCCCGCGGCCGAAGAGAAGGTGAGGGTCCCGGCGTGAGCGTCCTTGTCACCCGTCGCCGCGCGGTCCCGAGGAAGTACGTCCCGGTCCTGGTGACCGCCTGCCTGTTCGTCGCGATGTTCGCCGCCGGCGGCGTCCGCTACGACAGTTTCGCCACCGGCCAGGTCGTCCTCAACGTCTTCATCGACAACGCCTTCCTGCTCGTCGTCGCGGTCGGCATGACGTTCGTGATCCTCACCGGCGGCATCGACCTGTCGGTCGGCGCGGTGGTCGCGCTGTCGACGATGATCTCGGCGAGCCTCGTCACGGACCAGGGCTGGCCGTCGGCGGCGGTGATCCCGTTGGTGCTGGCCATCGGCGCGGCGCTCGGCTGGGCGATGGGCTGCATCATCCACTACTTCGAGATCCAGCCGTTCATCGTGACGCTGGCCGGGATGTTCCTGGCCAGGGGCCTGTGCTACACGATCGGCACCGACTCGATCTCCATCACCGACGAGACCTACACCGCCCTCGCCCAGGCCCGCGTCGACCTGCCGGGCGGCATGTTCGTCTCGCCGAGCGTGGTCATCGCGCTGGTGGTCGTCCTCGTCGCGGCCTACGTGCTGCACTACACCCGCCTGGGCCGCAACGTCTACGCGACCGGCGGGAGCGAGCAGTCGGCACTGCTCATGGGCCTGCCGGTGGCCAGAACGAAGATCGCGGTCTACACGATCAGCGGCTTCTGCTCGGCACTCGGCGGTGTGCTGCTCTCCCTCTACATGCTGTCGGGGTACGGCCTGCACGCGGTCGGCATGGAGCTGGACGCGATCGCGGCGGTCGTCATCGGCGGCACGCTCCTGACCGGCGGCTCGGGCTACCTGCTCGGCACCGTGCTCGGCGTGCTCGTCCTGGGGCTGATCCAGACGATCATCAGCTTCGAGGGCACGCTCAGCTCCTGGTGGACCAAGATCTTCATCGGTCTGCTCCTGCTGGTCTTCATCCTGCTGCAGCGCCTCATCTCGGTGCGCCGCCGTACCTAAGTCTCAGTGCGCCGCCGTACCCAAGCCGTTCAGTGGTACGGCGGAGCCGCACCTGATCAGTGGAGATTGTGTGAACGTTGACAACGAACGCTACGTGGTCGGTGTCGACTTCGGCACGCTGTCGGGCCGCGCCGTCGTGGTGCGGGTGGCCGACGGCGCCGAGGTCGGCAGCGCCGTGCACGAGTACGCCCACCGCGTGATCGAGGACCGGCTCCCCGGCGCCGGCGCGTGCCTCGGGGCGGACTGGGCTCTGCAGTCGCCGCAGGACTGGCGTGAGGTGCTGCGCCACGCGGTGCCGCAGGCGCTGGCGGCCTCGGAGGTCTCCGCGTCGCAGGTCATCGGCATCGGCACCGACTTCACCGCCTGCACCGTGCTGCCCGCCACCGCGCAGGGCCTGCCGCTGTGCGAGCTGCCGGAGCTGAGGGACCGGCCGCACGCCTGGCCGAAGCTGTGGAAGCACCACTCGGCGCAGCCGCACGCCGACCGGATCAACGCCCTCGCCGAGCGGCGGGGCGAGAGCTGGCTGCCCCGCTACGGCGGCCGGATCTCCTCCGAATGGGAGTTCGCCAAGGGCCTCCAGGTCCTGGAGGAGGACCCCGAGGTGTACGGCCGGGCCGAGCGCTGGATCGAAGCCGCCGACTGGATCGTCTGGGAACTGACCGGCGTGGAGAGCCGCAACCTCTGCACCGCCGGCTACAAGGGCATCCACCAGGACGGCGCCTATCCCGGCGACGACTTCCTGGCGGAACTCAATCCCGCCTTCGCCGGGTTCACCGGCAAGCTCGGCCGGGAGCTGTCTCCCCTCGGCGGCCTGGCCGGTCGGCTGACCGCGCGGGCCGCCGGATGGACGGGACTCCCCGAGGGCCTCGCGGTCGCCGTCGGCAACGTCGACGCGCACGTCACGGCCGCCGCCGCGGACGCGGTGCGGCCCGGCCAGATGGTCGCCATCATGGGCACCTCGACCTGCCACGTCATGCCGTCCGACCGGCTCGCCGAGGTGCCGGGCATGTGCGGCGTGGTCCGCGACGGCATCGTGCCGGGGCTGTGGGGTTACGAGGCGGGCCAGTCGGGCGTCGGCGACATCTTCGCCTGGTTCGTCGAGACCTCGGTGCCCGCCTCCTACTCGCGGGAGGCCGGCAGCCGCGGCATCACCGTGCACGAGTACCTCACCGAGCTGGCCGCGGCCCAGAAGGTCGGCGCGCACGGGCTGGTCGCGCTGGACTGGCACAACGGCAACCGCTCGGTGCTGGTCGACCACGACCTCTCCGGGATGGTCGTCGGCCAGACGCTCGCGACCAGGCCCGAGGACACCTACCGGGCGCTCATCGAGGCCACCGCGTTCGGCGCCCGCGTGATCGTGGAGGCGTTCGAGGCCGCGGGGGTGCCGGTGGAGGAGTTCGTCGTCGCCGGCGGGCTGCTGAGGAACCGGTTCCTCATGCAGATCTACGCCGACGTGCTGCGCCGCCCGCTGTCGATGATCGGCTCCGACCAGGGCCCGGCGCTCGGTTCGGCGATCCACGCGGCGGTCGCCGCGGGCGCCTACCAGGACGTCACCGCGGCCGCCGCCGCCATGGGCAAGCGCATCGAGGCGGCCTACCTGCCCGACGCCGGGCGGGCGGACGCCTACGACCGGCTGTACGCCGAATACCGCGAGCTGCACGACCACTTCGCGGACGGTGCGCTGCTGCACCGGCTCCGCGCCATCCGGAACGAGGGGACCGCATGAGAGAGACCGTCTGCGCACTCCACCGGGAGCTGGTACGCAACAACCTGGTCGCCTGGACCGCGGGGAACGTCTCGGGGAGGGTGCCGGGGGAGGACCTGTTCGTCATCAAGCCGAGCGGTGTCCCCTACGACGACCTGACCCCCGAGGCGATGGTCGTGTGCGACCTGGAGGGCAACCTCGTCGAGGGCGCGTTCTCCCCGTCCAGTGACACGGCCGCGCACGCCTACGTCTACCGGCACATGCCCGAGGTGAACGGCGTGGTGCACACCCACTCGACCTACGCCTCGGCCTGGGCGGCACGCGGCGAGCCGATCCCGTGCGTGCTGACCGCCATGGCCGACGAGTTCGGCGGCGAGATCCCCGTGGGCCCCTTCGCCCTGATCGGCAGCGACGACATCGGCAAGGGGATCGTCGCCGTCCTGGAGAGCCACCGCTCCCCGGCGGTCCTCATGCGCAACCACGGGGTCTTCACCATCGGCGACTCCCCGGAGGCGGCGGTGAAGGCGGCCGTCATGTGCGAGGACGTCGCCCGCACCGTGCACCTGTCCCGGCAGCTCGGCGAACCGCTGCCGATCCCGCAGGACGACATCGACCACTTGTACAGCCGCTACCAGCACGTTTATGGGCAAAGGAGTCAGCGTTGAAGGTCTGGTTTCTCACCGGCAGCCAGGGGCTTTACGGCGAGGACACGCTGCGCCAGGTGGCCGAGCAGTCCCGGCGGATCGCCGCGGCCCTGGACGAGGCGCTCCCCTTCGAGGTCGAGTGGGAGCCGGTGCTCACCGACGCCGCGGCGATCCGCAGGATGTGCCTGGAGGCGAACTCCTCCGACGAGTGCGTCGGGCTGATCGCGTGGATGCACACCTTCTCCCCGGCCAAGATGTGGATCGCCGGCCTGGACGCCCTGCGCAAGCCGCTGCTGCACCTGCACACCCAGGCCAACCTGGAACTGCCGTGGAGTTCCATCGACATGGACTTCATGAACCTGAACCAGGCGGCGCACGGTGACCGCGAGTTCGGCTACATCCAGACCAGGCTCGGAGTGCCCCGCAAGACCGTGGCCGGACACGTGAACGACCCCTCCGTGGCGGCGCGGATCGAGGCGTGGGCCAGAGCGGCGGCGGGCCGGGCCGAGGTGGGCTCGCTCAGGCTGGCCAGGTTCGGCGACAACATGCGCGACGTGGCGGTGACCGAGGGCGACAAGGTCGAGGCCCAGCTCCGTTTCGGCGTGTCGGTCAACACCTACGGCGTCAACGACCTGGTGTCCGCGGTCGAGGCCTCCTCCGACACCGAGGTGGCCACGCTGGTCAAGGAGTACGAGGACCTGTTCCGGGTCGCCCCGGAGCTGCGCGCCGGCGGCGAGCGGCACGACTCCCTGCGCTACGCGGCCCGGATCGAGCTGGGCCTGCGCCACTTCCTGGAGGCGGGCGGGTTCAAGGCGTTCACCACCAACTTCGAGGACCTCGGCGGGCTGCGGCAGCTACCGGGCCTGGCGGTGCAGCGGCTGATGGCCGACGGCTACGGCTTCGGCGGCGAGGGCGACTGGAAGACCTCGGTCCTGCTGCGCACGCTGAAGGTGATGTCGGCCGGACTGCCGGGCGGCACCTCGTTCATGGAGGACTACACCTACCACCTGACGCCGGGACAGCAGCTCATCCTCGGCGCGCACATGCTGGAGGTCTGCCCGACGATCGCCTCGGGCGTCCCGTCGTGCGAGATCCACCCGCTCGGCATCGGCGGCCGGGAGGATCCGGTCCGGCTGGTGTTCGACGCCGAGCCCGGCCCCGCCGTCGTCGTCGGCCTGGCCGACATGGGGGAGCGGTTCCGGCTGGTCGTCAACGAGATCGACGTGGTCGCCCCGGCCGAGCCGCTGCCGAACCTGCCCGTGGCCAGGGCGGTCTGGAAGCCCCGGCCCGACCTGCGCACCTCGGCCGAGGCGTGGCTCACCGCCGGCGCCCCGCACCACACTGTCCTGTCGGCCGGGGTCGGCGTCGAGGAGCTCACCGACTTCGCCGACATGCTCGGCGTCGAACTGCTCGTCATCGACGCCGACACCACGCCACGCGGGTTCGCCAGGGAACTGCGCTGGAACCAGGCCTACTACCGCCTCGCCCAGGGATTCTGACGACGAGGGCACGGATCGCCGTGCTCACCCTGGCCGTGAGCACGGTGACGCCCGCGCGGGCCACCGCCGACGGCGGCCCCCGGCTCCAGGTGAAGACGGGACGAGAGCTCCGGCGCGGTGGCGGCCGGCGGACGATCCGGCCTGGCCTGCGGCGGAGCGGTTTCGCCGGGCCGTACCGTGGAAGGCTCACCGGGGTGGATGACGTGTGGGATCTGGTGATCGTCGGTGGCGGCCCCGCGGGCTCGGCGGCGGCCCTCCGCGCCAAGCAGCTCCGCCCGGCCGCGCGGGTGCTCCTGCTCGACAAGGCCGACTTCCCCCGTGACAAGGCCTGCGGCGACGGCGTCGCCGCCCACGGCCGCGACGAGCTCGCCCTGCTCGGCGTCCCCGACCTCATCGCCGACTACCGGCCGACGCGGCGCCTGGAGGTGGTCTCCCCGGGCGGCGCGCGCGTCCGCGCCACCGTCGCCCGGCCCAACCACGTCGTCCCCCGCACGGTCTTCGACGCCCGCCTCGTCGACGCGGCCCGGGCGCGCGGCGTCGAGGTCCGCCGCCATCGCGTCCGCGCCCTCGCCGCCCACGACGGCCACATCGTCGTCGACGGCAGCTTCGCCGCCCGCGCGGTCGTCGCCGCCGACGGGGCCAACTCGACCGTGCGGCGCCTCATCGGCGTCCCGGCCTCTCCGGCCAGGCACACCGCGATCGCCGTCCGCGGCTACGCCGACGTGCCCGCCGACGACGACGTCCAGTTCATCGCCATGCAGAAGGACGGCTGGCCCGCGTACGCGTGGTCGTTCCCGATCGGTGACGGCACCGCCAACGTCGGCTTCGGGATGCTCCTGCCCCGGCTGCACGCCACCGGCCTGCCCGGCCGCGAGGTGCTGCACGGACGGCTCGCCGAACTGCTTCCCCACCTCCCGGCCCGCGACCTGCGCGCCCACCACCTGCCCCTGTCACCCGGCCGGCCGAGGCCCGGCGCGGGGCGGGTGATGCTCGCCGGTGACGCCGCCGGTCTGGTCAACCCGCTCACGGGCGAGGGCATCTACTACGCGCTGGTCTCCGGCAGGCTCGCCGGCGAGGCCGCCGTCCAGGCGGCCGGAGACCCGCTGCCCGCCTACCGGCGCGCCCTGCGGAAGGCACTCGGACGCCACCTGCGCACCACCGACGTGCTCGCCCGCGCCGCCCAGTCGCCCGGTTTCATCGACGCCGCGATCGACACCGCAGGCCGGCGCCAGGAGGTGTTCGACCTGCTGGTCGACGTGGGCCTCGGCGCGGGCACCGTACCCCTGAGGCTCGGATGCGCCGTGCTGGGCCGCTGGATCCTGAACGGTGTCCGGCGGGGTGAGGAGGCTCCGCTCCCTCGGTAAGCCATCAAGGTCTCCCGGGGAAAGGGAGCAGGTCCCTCTGGGAGGATCCGGCGGTTCCGAGCCGAGCCGACGAGCTGAGCCGAGCCGAGCCGATCCGATGAGCCGAGCTGACGAGCCCAGCTGACGGGCCGAGCCGGGCCGGCGGGCCGAGCTGACGAGCCCAGCTGACGGGCCGAGCCGGTCGCGACCGGATCCGGCATGCGGCAGAGTGGCCGCATGACACGTCGCGCTCTCCCGATACTCCTCGGTCTGGCTGTCCTGTCCGGCTGTGGTACGGAGGGTACGCTCAGCCAGGCGGCGCTGGATCAGGCGCGTGCCCAGGGCGTGGCTCCGGATCTGATCTACGTGGTCGACCTGCCGGGCTACGAGCTGGCCGAGCAGTCGGTCGGAGGGGTCGGAGAGGAGGGCTTCGGAGCCTTCTACGTCTCGCCGGAGGGCGGGCAGGTGGAGCTCCGGATCGACCGCGGCACGTTCAGCGACGCCCTGTGCGCCGACACGCCCGTCAAGGACGCCGAGCCGACGGCGGCGGTGCGGTGCGAACGTGACGAGGTCGGCTGGTACCGCGTGGCGGGAGGCCGCCACGAGTACACGGCGGTCAGCGGTGACCACTACATCCGGCTGAACGGCCGCGTCGGAGGGGCGGACCGGGCCGCGTTGAAGGCGGCCGTGGCCGGCGCGCGGCACGTGACCGGGGAAGGCTCCGGGACACCCATGCCGCCGCGCACCCCGGTGGAGCGCGGCGACCTGCCCACCAACGGCGACGGCGCGCCGAACAACGACGTGGGCGCCGGCGGCTGAGCCGGGCCCGACGGCCGGGCTCCGTGGGAGACGGGGCGGGATCTCCCGTATGGCCGGGGCCTCCCGCCCGGCCAGACCTTCCGCGGTCGGGCCTTCCGCGCGGTCGGGGCCTTCCGTGCGGTCGGCGACATGTGGTCGTGCGGATCGGACGATCAGCCGTCGCCGCCGCCCGTCGTCGCGCCTATGCTCCGCGCGAGTTCCACCGGCAGCGGGTAGGGGCGCTCCGGCGGGAGCAGAGCTGTCACGTCCTGACCGTCCCGGAGGGCGGTGCGGACGTCACGGACCCGGTCGGTGACGTCGGTGATCGAGACGGTCCAGTCGTCGAGGTAGCGGTCGACGGCCTGCCCGGACAGGCCGATCTGGATGGACCGGTGGGGCAGGGCGTTGTGGTGCGGGTCGCGCTCGGGGTCCCACTGGACGCGGACCGGGCTGCGCCGCAGGCGCTCCTTCCAGGCCTCCTGGTCGCCGTCCCGGTCGGGGTGGCTGAGACAGGAGTGGGCCAGCGCCCACTCGAAACCGGCGTGGGTGAGCTCGACGGCCAGAACCCGCGTCTGGCCAGGCTTGGTCGCGTATCCGCAGCGGTACATCATCCACAGGAACGACGGCTTGATCCAGGTCATCCGCTCCCGTTTGAAGGGCGCGACGAACCGCTGTGCCGCGACAGCGGGCTCGGCGACGGCAGGGTCGTAGGCCTGGTAGACGGTGATCGACTTCTCCGTGTAGGTGGCGCGGATCTGCCGGTAGGGCATGTTCATGTCGATCAGCGTGGCGAACGGGACCCGGGCCGGGCAACGGGATTAAGCCGGTGAAGGACGGACCCGGTTCCCATCTTGGATTCGGGAGCGTGGCGAGCGCCTTGGGGAGGTGGGTCTGGCGGGTCCGGCGGATCTTGGATTCGGGAGCGCGGCGAGCACCCTGGGGGGTGGGCCTGGCAGGTCCGGCGGGCGCCGGAAGGGAGGATTGCTCCCGGCCTCGTGGTCGACGATCGTGAAAAACAGAGAATCCCAGGCCGTCGGCCTGGGATTTCGCTGGTGGACGATACAGGGATTGAACCTGTGACCTCTTCCGTGTCAGGGAAGCGCTCTCCCGCTGAGCTAATCGTCCTCGTCGAAGCCAGAGGTGGAGACGGGATTTGAACCCGTGTACACGGCTTTGCAGGCCGTTGCCTCGCCTCTCGGCCACTCCACCGGAGTGAGGGCCCGAAGACCCTTCGAGCGGAAGACGGGATTCGAACCCGCGACCCTCACCTTGGCAAGGTGATGCTCTACCACTGAGCCACTTCCGCATGTTTCCGCCGGGTTTTTCTCCCCGCGGCGACGAGAGAACTCTAGCGGGTTTTCCGGGTGGTTGCGTAACCGCGCGTCAACCGGGCGGCAATCTCGGGGGGCGCGGGCACAACCGCCGCCTCGCGGGTCACCTCCATCACTTCAGGGCCGCCCGTGCGGGAATGATTCGTCCCGCCGGGCCCGGTGCGGTAGAAACAACCAGGTGGAGTCGTTGAAACTCGGATCGCTTGAGGTCTGGCCGCCCATTGTCCTCGCGCCCATGGCCGGGATCACCAACGCGCCCTTCCGTACCCTCTGCCGAGAGCAGGGCGGCGGGCTGTTCGTCTGCGAGATGATCACGACCCGGGCGCTGGTGGAGCGCAACGCCAAGACGTTCAAGATGATCCGGTTCGACCCGGCGGAGCAGCCCCGCAGCATCCAGCTCTACGGGGTCGACCCGGTGACCGTCGGCAAGGCCGTCCGGATGATCGCCGACGAGGACCTGGCCGACCACGTCGACCTCAACTTCGGCTGCCCGGTGCCCAAGGTGACCCGGCGCGGCGGCGGCTCCGCCCTGCCGTACAAGCGGAACCTGCTCCGGGCCATCCTCCGTGAGGCGGTGCGCAACGCCGGGGCGCTGCCGGTGACCATGAAGATGCGCAAGGGCATCGACGACGACCATCTGACCTACCTGGACGCGGGACGGATCGCCGTGGAGGAGGGCGTCTCGGCGATCGCCCTGCACGGCCGTACCGCCGTCCAGCACTACGGCGGGACCGCCGACTGGGAGGCCATCGCGCGGCTGAAGGAGGCGGTGACGGAGATCCCGGTGCTCGGCAACGGCGACGTCTGGAGCGCCGCCGACGCGATGCGGATGATGGACGAGACCGGATGTGACGGCGTCGTCGTGGGCCGGGGCTGCCTCGGCCGCCCGTGGCTGTTCAGGGACCTGGCGGCCGCGTGCGAGGGCGACCGGGAGCGTGTCCGGCCGTCGCTGGGGGAGGTCGCCGCGACCATGGACCGGCACGCCACGCTGCTGGCCGAGTGTTTCGACAGTGAGCCGCACGCCGTGGCCGACTTCCGCAAGCATGTCGGCTGGTACCTCAAGGGCTTCACCGTCGGATCCGACCTCCGCCGCCGCCTGGCCACCTCCGTCACCCTCGCCGACCTGAGGCAGGGCCTGTCCGAGCTCGATCCGGCCCAGCCCTGGCCCGAGGGCGCCGACGGGCCGCGCGGCAAGAGCAACCCGCGTGACCGGGTCCACCTGCCCGCCGGCTGGCTGGACGACCCCTACGACCTGGCCGTCCCCGGCGCGGACGCCGAGCTCGACACCTCGGGCGGCTGAGGCGCCGCGCCCGCGACAACGACCGGCCCGTCCTTCCCCGCGCCCGCGACAACGACCGGCCCGTCCTTCCCCGGGACCGTGAGAACGACCCGCCCCGCCCCTCTCCGCGACGGGACCGGACGGGGCGGGGCGGGACCGGACGAGGG
>NZ_NGFP01000120.1 GCF_002149035.1 Streptosporangium minutum | reverse complement strand
GCCGGAGCCGGTCCAGGAGCCGAGGAAGCCGAAGGTGGCCGATCCGCCGGCGGGGACGGTGCCGTTCCAGGCGGCGTTGGTGAAGGTGAAGGCGGTGCCGGTGGCCGAGAGGGTGGAGTTCCAGGACTGGGTGACGGTGACGCCGGCGGGGTAGGTGAGGGTGGTCTTCCAGGTGGTGACGGCCGCGGTGCAGGTGACGGTGACCTCGCCCTGGAAGCCGCCCTGCCAGGAGTTGGTCGTCCTGTAGGCGGCGGCGCAGCCGCTCGGCGGGGTCGCGGTCGTGGTGAACGACGTGCTGTCGGAGGCGGCGGAGAGGTTGCCGGCCGCGTCGCGGGCGACGGTGTGGACGGTGTAGGCGGTCTGCGGGCTGAGGCCGGTCAGGGTGAGGGAGTTGCTCGTCGAGGAGCCGAGTTTGACGGTGCCGGCGTAGACGTCGTAGCCGGTGACCGCGCGGTCGTCGGTCGAGGCGGTCCAGGTCAGCTTGGCCCCGGTGGCGGTGATCTCGGAGACGGCGGGCTTGCCGGGCCTGGTGGGTTTCTCGGTGTCGGGCGTGCCGCCGCCGTAGATCGCTGCCTCGACGGAGGTCTGGGCGATGCCGTTCGGGCCGTTGAAGAGCCGCCGGCCCCAGGTGGTCAGGGCAGCCGCGTTGAAGTCGGTCACCTGGTCGAGGTATTCGACGCCGCCGCCGTTGCCGCTCCAGGACCAGCCGAGGTAACCCACGCCCCGGGCCTGCGCCTGGGCCATGATCGTGTCCTCGTCCGGGTCGCCGTCGGAGTGGTTGAACCCGAACTCGCCGATCACCAGGGGGAGTCCGGCGGTCTGGAACCGCTGGAGGTAGTCGGTGACCTCCGCGGCCGTGTCGAACACGCCGTACATGTGGACGGAGAAGACCGTGTTGCGCTGCGGGTCGGCGGCGAAGACCGCAGCCGCGTTGTCGCGCATGGTGAAGCCCCAGTCCTGGCCCCAGTTGGGCGCGTCCACCATGATCAGGTGCTGGAAGCCGGCGCCGCGCAGCCGGGTGATCGCGGCCGAGGTGGCCTGGGTCCAGCCCGGGGTGGTGGCGTTGTTACCGAAGGGCTCGTTGCCGATGTTGAGGACGACGTAGTCCTCCTGGCCGGCGATCGCGCTCTTCACGCTGATCCAGTAGTCGACCGCCTGATCGAGGGTGTAGGCGCCGCTCTGCTCGCCGTACCCGGTGGTGTCGTGGTTCTCCAGCACACAGATGAGCTTGTTCTGCCTGCACAGCGAGACGATGTTCGCCACGTCGGCGGCGCCGTTGGCGGTCCAGCGCCCGCCGCTCAGCACCACGCGCACCGTGTTCGCGCCGAGGGACTTGATGCCGGCGAACGACGCGGTCCGGTCCGGGTACCAGGTGTGGGCGTGGCTGGTGCCGCGCATGACGAACGCGGTGCCGCCCGACTCAAGGATCTTCGTGCCGCTCACGTGGAGGCCGGTGGCGGCGTGGGCGGACGGCGTCGAGACGGAGAGCGGCAGGAAGAACGACAGCAGGAGCGCGACGAGCGTCGCGAGTCGTGTTCTCATGATCTACCTCGGTTGGGGGATGACCGGCCGGGCGGGAGGGGTCGTCGCGCCCGGCCGGGAAAGAGGAGGCGCAGTGCTCGCGGTCTCACGCCGGAGACCCGGAGCGCGGCGCCGTACGGGATGCCGCGCCCCGGTGGAGGTCCGGGGCGCGGCGTTGTGCAGGGGGTCAGCTCGCGGTGCAGGCCACCGGGGCGGGGACGCCGTTGGCGCCGTTCTGGCTCGCGGTGAGACCGAAGGCCGTCGAGGCGTTGGGGGCCAGGCCGCCGTTCCAGCCCACGTTCCTGACCGACACGTCCGCTCCCGTCTGGGTGTGCGTGCCGTTCCAGAGCTGGCTGACCGTCTGCCCGTCGGGGAACCTCCAGGTGACGGTCCAGCCGCTGATGGCCGAGGCGCCCTCGTTCCTGACGGTCACCTCCGCCTGGAAGGCGCCCTGCCAGGAGTTGGTCACCTTGTAGACGGCGGTGCAGCCGCCGGCCGGGGCCTGGGCCGTGGTGAAGGCGGTGCTCTCGGAGGCCGCCGAGGAGTTGCCCGCCGCGTCCCTGGCCACCACGTGGACGGTGTAGGCCGTCGCGGGAGTGAGCCCGGTGAGGTCGAAGGTGTTGGACGGGGCGGTCCCGACCTTCGCCGTGCCCCGGTAGACGTCGTAGCCGCTCACTCCGACGTTGTCGGTGGAGGCGGTCCAGGTCAACCTGGCGGTGCTCCCGGTCACGGCGGAGACGGCCGGCCTGCCGGGCCTGGTCGGGGCGGTCTCGTCCTCCGTCGGAGGCGGCTCGTCGCCCGGCGGGTTGCCCCAGATCTTCGCCGTGCCCGCGTAGAGCGTCATGTTCGAGACGCGGACCGGGGTCGCGCCGGGAGTGGTGGCGACGTCCTTGTACGACCAGTCGTTGGACGGGTCCCACGTGCCCGAGCTGGCGATGCGGAACTGGACCTCGCGCCGGTGCTGCGACTGGCCCGCGGGGGCGATCGACGTGCCGGAGCAGTCGACGGTGACGTAGTAGGTCTTCCCGGACAGCAGGGTCGGCCCGGACGGAGCCCCGCACTGGTTGTAGCTGGACGTGACGGTGACCTGGTTCGCGGTGGTGTCGCCGTCGAGGGTGAAGTAGTAGCGGAACGAGCCGTTGGTCAGCGGGCGCGCGGGCCACGCGGACTGGTTCCTGACGATCGTCTTGATCTCGGTGAACGCCGGGCCCGAGGCGTTCACCCCGGCCTCCAGGAAGATCTCCGGGCCGTCGGGGGTCTCCGGGGTGGGGAAGTTCGCCGCCGGCGCTCCGCCGTACTCCTTGTAGAGGCGGGCGAGCGCGCTGGTGAAGCCCGCGTTGTAGTCGGTGGCGACCTCGTTCATCACGTAGTCGTCGCGCTTGTCGGTGTACTTGTCGTCGGGGTCGGGCGGGCCGCCGACGAGCGCGCCGTACAGGGTGTGGCGGGTCTCGGCCGGATTGGTCATCTGGTCGGTCCAGGAGCCGTGCGCGGTGCGGTGGTGCGGGTTCCTCGGCGGGTTGACGCCGAAGCCGATCATGTAGGAGGAGTTGCGCGGGTTGTCGCCGAGCGCGTAGTCGATCTGCCTGACCGCGAAGTCGTGATATCTCGCCTTACGCGTCGCGTCGGTGATGGAGTCCGAGTGGACCAGCGCCGCGAACGAGGTGTTGGCCGCGTAGCGCAGCGACCCCCACCGGTCCAGTACGGCCTGGCCGCCCGGCGAGTACCTCACCCGCTGCCCGTTGACCCCGACCGTCCAGTAGTCGAGCCAGCGGTTGGCGTCGTCGAGGTACTTCTGCTTGCCGGTCAGCTTGCTCAGCAGCACGTAGGCGCCGTAGGACTTGTCGTCCCACGCGATCGTCCACTTGTAGGACCGGGTCGTGGACTGCGGCTCGGTGCCGAGGTTGTCGTAGTAGCTCTCGGCCTTGGCCAGGTAGGAGGCGTCCTGGGTGGCCCGGTGCAGCCAGATCGCCCCCCAGACCAGCTCGTCGTTGTAGCCGCTCCAGGAGTTGTAGTAGCCCTGGGCGTCGGAGATGCACTCGCTGTACTTCTTCCGCACGGTGTCGGCGAAGGAGTAGAGCTGCCTGGCGTGCGTCACGAGCGTGTCGGCGTAGGACGGATCCGTCGGGCGGAAGACGATCGACGAGGCCGCCATCGCCGCTGCGGTCTCCCCAGCCAGGTCCGAGCCGCCGCAGGAAGCGTCGATCTTGTAGGCGGGCCGTTCCATCCCCATCGCCTCGGCCGGCCCCCACCAGGCGTGGTCCTTGCCGCCGTTGCCGACCTGCCCGTAGAGCACGTTCGGCGACGGGTGGGCCCTGACGAAGTAGTCGTTGACGAACTTCAGGTTGTTCAGCAGGTGGGGGAGCTGCCCGGAGGAGGCGTAGGCGTCGCGGTACTCCACCGCGCCCCAGGCGAGCATCGTCGCGCTGGCCGCCATCGGCAGGCCGAACTTGACGTGGTCGCCCGCGTCGTACCAGCCGCCGGTCAGGTCGAGCCCGGCGTCCTTGCCGTCGTCGAGCCCGGAGTCGCCGCGCCAGCCGACGCGGTTCCAGTCCGGAAGCCTCCCCGACTGCTGGGCCTCGTAGAACCACAGGGACTTCTGCAGCGCCTCGCCGTAGCCGAAAGCCGGCGCCGCGGCGGCAGAGGCGACGGGCACCGGTACGGCGACCAGGGCCAGCAGGGCGAGCGCCGCCAGGGATCTCTTCATCGAAACTCCTTGAGCGTGGAGACTCCGGGCCTCAGCCCTGGGGAGGACGTCAAGAGGGGCGCCTCTCGGAAGGTGGTGCTCGGGGCGCGGTAGCAGGTCAGGGGTGCCGCCGCGCCCCGAGGTCTCGGAGGGACCGGCCGGCCGCCGGCCGGCGGCCGGCCGGTCAGCCGGTCAGCCGATCAGCCGACGAGTCGATCAGTCGGTCAGCCGGTCAGGGGAAGAGCCGGCCGTACTCGGCCAGGGCGACGGCCACGTCGACCTGGGCCCAGAACCGGTGGTAGTTGAAGGACGGCACGGGGCCGGTGCCCTTCAGGTAGGCGTCGACCTTCGGCCAGTCCGGGTCGTTCTTGTAGAAGGACCGGATCGACATGAAGGTGGAGTTGGAGTCGATCACGTCGCCGTTGGGCATCTTGCCGGTCCAGCCGGCCGGGACGTGGACCGGGTCGTTGAGGCGGTTGTAGTCGGCCTTGGTCTCTGGCACCGAGACGCCCTTGGCGTCCTGGTTGTTCTTCCAGATGCCGTCGAGCAGGCCCTTGGCGACGGTCTTGGCCGTGACGTCGCCCGACTTGGCGGCGTAGTAGGTCAGCACCTTGGCGTAGGAGCCCGCCACGCCGACGTCACTGGTGTAGTCCCGGATGCTGACATGCAGCCCGGCGTTGGGCCCCGGGTTGCCCGGGATCCAGGTGTCGGGCTGGCCGGTCCACACCAGGGTCGAGGGGATCCGGAAGGTCCCGTCGGCGTTGACCGTGGTGTTGTCGGTCGCCCACTTGACCCACTTGTCCAGCACCAGCTTGGCGTCGGCGTTGCCGGTGGCGTAGTAGAGCTCCGCGACCCGCTCCATCGACCAGGCCTGGAAGCCGAACCACTGGTTGGACGGCGGGTCGTGGTAGACCGGCTGCCAGTCGTAGGCCATGCCGTAGAAGGTGGGCAGCGTGGACGGCGGGGCCGCGTAGTGGCCCTGCCAGCTGTTGGTGGCGCCACCGGCGATCGCGCCCTCGCTCGACTGCAGCCAGCGGTAGAACTCAAGCTGCCGCTTCAGGCTGGTGCTCCAGTCCTGTACGGCGGTCGTGCCCTTGGGCTTGAGCGCGTCCACGCTCGACAGCGCCCAGGCGGCCATCGGGTTCTGGTAGCCGGAGTGGTTGTGGCTGGAGCCGATCCGCCAGGCCCAGCCGGCGGAGGTGTCGTTGGCGCCACCCCAGGCGTAGTACCAGCTCAGCAGGTAGGCCGAGCTGTCCTTACCGGTGCCGGCCGGGCACGTGGTGCTCGTGCAGCCCTGCTTCTTGAAGTACTTGTCGTACATCGCGTAGCGCAGGTAGTCGCCCATCTTGGCGGCCTTGGTCACCGAGGAGGCGACCTGCGCCTCCTTGCCCTGCTCCTTGGCCCAGGTGTGCGCCCAGTAGGCCACCTGGACGGCGCGGGCGTCGGCGTCGGGGGCGTTGGTGTACTTCCACTGCTTGGCGTAGCTGCTGTCCCCGGTGAACAGGTCCAGGTAGCCGTTCTTGCCGCCGTGCTTGAAGGTGTCGCAGGAAGGCTGGGGGATGGTCTCGAAGACCGACTCCTCCGGGCCGCGCTGGTAGGTGTTGATGTAGGCAGGCTTGGTGGTGCCGTCGCCGCAGCGGCCGAAGCCGTAGGTGTTGTCCACGTCGAGCAGCCAGTGCATGCCGTACACGTCGTTCGTGCCGTAGGCGGTCTTCAGCTCGTTCGCGATCGGGTCGCTGCCGACCGAGACGCCGCCGTCCAGCTTGGAGGGGTACTGCTTGATGTCGTCCCACTCGCCGGCGTAGGTGGCGGGCTTGGACGGGTTGTAGAAGGAGTTGGTCGGCTGGTCCGCGGTGGCCGGGATGATGTACTTCTCCATCGAGGCCCAGGCGTCGTTGAACCTGCTCCAGTCGCCGGTCACCTTGCCGTAGGCGGCCTCCAGCCACAGGTAGTAGCTGTAGGCCTCGGAGGTGGTCTCGTGCCCGTGGTCCGGCGCCTCGACCATGAAGGTCTCCACCGAGTGGTACGGCACGCCCTGCGGCGAGAAGTAGCCGTTCGCCGGGTCCTTGAGCTTGTTGTACATCGTGGTGAACCGCTTGACGTACTCGTTGTCGCCGCCCGTGGTGTCGTTGTCCACCTCGGTCGCGGTCGCCTTGGCCGAGGTGTGGCCGGTGGCGGTCGAGGTGAACTCCGCGCTGCCCGAGGTCTGGTCGGCGTCCTCGGCGGCGGCGATCCTGACCGTCTGGGCGGTGTTCCAGTTGGCGGGGGTGAAGGTCAGCGACCCGCCGGAGGCGACGGTCAGGTCGGCGTCGCCGGTCGTCCTGGCGGTCGTCACGGTCACGTTCGCGGCCGGGGCCTTGGAGAGCCTGACCGACAGGTCCGCGCCGCCGCCCTCGGGGACGGCGAGCGTGGCCGGGGTGAGGAGCACCGCGGGGGCGGAGTTCGCCTGGACGCTGATCCCGACCGGCGCCGAGGTGGTGGCCGAGCCCTTGTCGTCGGTCGCCTTCGCGGTGAGGGAGTAGTCGCCGGCGGGCACGGCCGCCCAGCTGTAGGCGTAGGGCGCGCTGGTGTCGGTGCCCAGCAGCGTGGTGCCGTTGAAGAACTCGACCTTGGCCACCGTGCCGTCGCCGTCGGCGGCGTCAGCGGTGATGTCCACCGTGGCGGGCGCGGTGAAGGTGGCTCCCGCGACCGGCTTGGTGATCCTCGCGGTGGGGGGCTGGTTGACCGGCCCGGTCCCGCCGCAGGTGGTGCCGTTGATCGTGAAGGCGGTCGGCTTGGGGTTGGCCCCCGACCAGCTGCCGTTGAAACCGATGTTCGTCGAGGCGCCCGTGGCCAGGTTGCCGTTCCAGTCGAGGTTCCTGGCGGTGACGGCCTGGCCGCTCTGCGACCAGGTGGCGCTCCATCCCTGGGTGACCTTCTGCGCGGCGTCGGGGAAGGCGAAGCCGAGCGTCCAGCCGGTCAGCGGGTCGCCCAGGTTCTTGATCGACACGTTGGCGGTGAAGCCGCCCTGCCAGTCGTTGGTCGCGTAGGTCACCTCGCAGGAGACCGCCGCGAGGGCGGGGGAGGCTGCCAGCGCGGTGGTCGTCCCGGCCGCCAGGCTGAGCAGCGCCAGCGCGGCGACCCGTTTCCGGAAGCGTGGGAGCGCTCCCGCTCTGATGGGGAATCGAGACATTGAAAGGGTCCTCCAGGGTGGACTCGTCGAGAAACCGCTGGTAGAGGCTTCATGTCGGACTGAGCAAAGGAGAGAGGGGGTGGGAGCGCTCCCAAATAGGATTCTGGGGGCCGTCCGTTGGATGTCAATGGCATGCGTCGCCGGTTACGCCCACGTTTCGCACGGCACGCCGTCAGGCTGCTGCGATCCGCGCGGGCGGATTCCCGGACCGTGAAACTTTCAAAGTCCTACGGATATCCAGCCGAGCGCTTGTTCCAGCCGCCTGTCCCGGGGGTGGGACCTTGTCCGGGGCCGGCTCGTCAGAGACTCCCCAAGCCGACAGCGCGGGTTCGATTCCCGTCACCCGCTCCACAACTCTCAGGCAAGTACCTCTGGCAGCAACCTGAACGCCGATACGTGCCGAGGACGAATGAGCGTGAAATCCCGTCGGTCGATCGTCGCGATCTGTGTGATGCCCAGACGCTCGGCGACGGCGACCACGGACACGTCAGCCGGGTCGAGCCGAGCATCCTTATAGAGCCGGACGAGTTCGGCCATCCGTCGTACATCCATAGGAAGCAGATCAACCAGCTCGAACTCTTCGATTGCGAGATCAAGAAACTGGGCGTGTACGGCAGGCCCCATATGCCTGTTGATCGTCCAACCGGCTTCGATCAAGATCGTCGACGGAAGAAGCAGCGGCCCCTCCAGTTCCTCAAGAAGCCGTACACATGAGACATGGTGCCTGTCATCTCGATCGACGACAGCGATCAAAGGGCCGGTGTCCAGAAGCGTGGCAGTCACACCGACCGATTGAACCGCTCCGCCAGCAGATCTTCGACCCGTTCCGACAGATCTCCCTCGCCGGATGCGCCGATCCCGGCGATCGACAGCCGACGACGCCGAACCGGCTCGGATGGCTCCTCGTCGGCCGTCTCAGCCAGTTCTGGATCTGTCTTGACCAAGCGCAGGAGCCGACGCGCCTGGTCCGGCGACAGCCGATCCACCAGGTGATGAAGCTCCTCATGCGCATGCCCGGCGCTCATGGCCACGAGTCTACGCAAGCCGTTCTGCTTGCGACAGCGACACCGCACACCCAAGGGCTCCAGCGGGACCGGGATCGCCGCCCTTCAGGCTTTCAAAGGTCCCTCGACATCGAGATTTCTCGCCAGATGCGTGCCGAAACCGGCGGAGAACCACGGTCACTCATGGGGACTCACAGGGACTCGTCCCGCCCTGATCCGCAGACCTGTTCTCCCAGTCCAGGACAGCGAGATCAGTGGCCGGTTCCCCAGCTGACAGCGCGGGTCCGATTCCAGGAGAACGGGCGAGTGGGCCACGACGCGGACGACCCCACCGGACTGTCGGTGAGGAGCTGAACGCCGTCGCGTTCGTGATGGACTACGCCGAGTTCCGCCCTCACCATTCCGCTGGACGAAGACAGCCTTTCCGGCCCGGAGGCCGCGCATTCCGTCCCCGTCAGCAGGGACGGGAGTTTCCGCCCGGGGAGATGATCTGGTAGCCGCCGGCCGCTCCGTTCCCAGGGGCCGTCCGGCGTGGTCCGCGTCTATCCGGCGAGTGCGATCGCCACGAGCTGGAGCTGCGACTCCAGCGCCACGCGGAGTTCGCCGGGCAGGGAGCCCTCCCGGTGCCGGTCGGCGATCTTCTCCCGGACGGAGGCGAGATCGCGGGAGCAGCAGACGCTGTTGGCCAGCACCTGCCGCAGGTCCAGTGCCACGTCGGGGCGGATCCCGCCCCTGTCCTCGCTCTCGGCCAGCAGCGCGTTGAAGCGCCGCACGCTCTGGCTGAGGCTCGGCATCGACGATCGGATCACCTTCACCCAGGGAGGCGTCCGTGGAGTGGCCTCCGTCCGGTCCGCCTGCGGGGTGGACAGGTCACGGCCGCGTCCGGGGGTCGTGGCCGGCGTGGGGCGTGCGGTGGGGACGGGAGTGGCGCCGGGCGCGAGGGCGGAGGCGGTGCCCAGGGCCGCGGCGGGGGGTGGCCGCCGACCCGGGGCGGCGTTGATCTGGTGCCACGCCAGCACCCCCGCGACCAGCGCGGTGGCCGCCGCGACCGCCGTCCAGCGCATGACCACGGCGCTCGGGGCCGTACGGGCTCCGGCCAGGGCCGCGGCGAGGCCGTCGGCCAGCTTCTGCGCCTTCGGCCGGGCCTCGGGCCCGTGCGACAGGCAGTCCCGGCAGAGCGCGGCGACCTCGGAAGGCAGTCCCGGGGCGCAGACGGCGGGCGGCGGCCCCACCCGCCGGACGTTCTCGATCTCCTCCCAGGTCCGTTCCGGGTACGGCGTGCCGCCGGTGAGCATCTCGAAGAGCAGCACGCCGAGCGCGTAGACGTCGCTCGCCGGGTCGGCGGTCATGCCGGTCAGCCGTTCGGGGGCGACGTAGGGCGGCGTGCCGTAGTCGGAGGCGCGGTCCTCGCCCTCCTCCTCCCCGATGAACGCCGCGATGCCGAAGTCGAGCAGCTTGGCGCCGTCCGCGGTCAGCAGCACGTTCTCGGCTGTGACGTCCCGGTGGACGATGCCCCGCCCGTGGGCGGCGGCCAGCACGTTGGCCAGCCGGGCGGCGATCAGCGCCGCCTCCGCCCACGGCAGCGGTCCCTGCGAGATCCGGTCGGACAGCGGGCGCCCTTCGAGCAGCCGCATCACCACATAGGCGGCGAGCCGGCCGTGCGAGGTCACCGTCTCGCCGTAGTCGTAGACCTCGATCGCGTCGGGATGGATGAGCCGCGCGGTGGCACGTGCTTCACGGCGGATGAGCTCGCGGCCCCCCCGGTCGGCGCCGATCTCGCCGTCCAGCAGCTTGACCGCGACCAGCCGCTGCAGGGACTGGTCGAAGGCCCGCCAGATGACGCTCATGCCGCCCCGCGCGATCGGTTCGAGCAGCAGGTATCTGCGGGCGAGCACCTCTCCCGCGCGGAGTCCGCCGGGCTCAGGCGGACTCACGGACCACCAGCTCGGTGGGGAGTACCGGGTCGTTCCTCACGGTGTCGGCCGAGGTCATCGAGAGCAGCAGCAGCCGGGTGGCGAGCGCGGCGAACTCCTCCACGGGCTGGCGGACGGTGGTGAGGGCGGGAGAGGTCCGCCGGGCGATGGGGGCGTCGTCGAAGCCGATCACCGCCACGTCCTCGGGCACCCGCCGGCCGGTGCGGCGCAGGGTCTGTACGGCCGCCGCGGCCATCACGTCGGAGGCGGCGAACACGGCGTCGACGTGCGGCATCCGGCGCAGCAGCCACTGCGTGCCGTGCACCCCCGAGGAGTGGGTGAAGTCGCCGTAGGCCACCGGCACGCCGGTCATCCCGGCCAGGGCGAGCGTCTGCACGAAGCCGTCGAGCCGGTCCCGCGACGCCGGCAGGCCGGGCGGTCCCGCGATGACGCCGACGGCCCGCCGGCCGCCGAGGAGGAAGTGCTCGGCCGCCTGCCTGCCGCCGTCGCGGTTGTCCATGTCGACGTGCGGGAGGTCGATGCCGTCCGGCGGGCGGCCCGCGCTCCGTACGGGGATGCCGGACGCGGCCAGGGTCACCGCGAGGGGGTGCCGGTCCCGTGCGCCGATCAGCAGGACGCCGTCGACTCCTCCGGCGACGAGCGGTGGCGTGGCGATGGTGGAGGTCGCGGCGGTGGCCGTCATCACCGCCAGCGGCACGCCGTGGCCGGTGAGCACCTCCTCCACCGTGGTGATCATCCTGGCGTAGAAGGACTCGGTGAACAGCCGGTGTGCGGGTTCGCAGACCACGACGGCCACGACCTGGTCGGATCGGCGGCCGGCCCCGCCCCGGGGCGCGCGGTGCCGTACGTAACCGAGACGCGAGATCGCGTCGTGCACCTGCCTACGGGTCGATGTGCTGACCCTGACCGAACCGGTGAGTACCCGGGAGGCGGTGGCAGGGGAGACCCCTGCTTCTGCCGCAACCTGGGCAAGTGTGGGTAGATCAGACATAACTTCCTCCACACCAAGATTCCGCACAGGTGGGAGCGCTCCCAGTGAACGTAGCATTGTTTCGGAAGTGTCAAAAGATGTTTCCGAAAAATCACCAGATGTATGTCAAATTTGCCTTACAGCCAGTCAGAGGCGAGCACCGACATCATGATCGAGTTGTGCCACTCGCCGTCCTGTCGCAGGACGTCGCGGCGCACGCCCTCCTCGACGAACCCCACCTTTCGGTACACGTGGACGGCCCGCTCGTTGAAGCCGAAGACCTCCAGGCCGACCCGGTGGAGCTCGGTGGTGGCGAAGACGTGGTCGAGCAGCAGCCGGATCGCCTCGGTGCCGTAGCCCTTGCCGAACGCGCGCGGGCCGATCAGGGCGATGCGCAGGTTGCAGGACAGGTTGTGCGTGTCGAGTTCGTTGAGCACCACCTCGCCGACGTAGGCGTCATCCCCGGCGGTGCAGATCGCCAGGTCCAGCCGGTCGTCGTGGTCGCCGCGCGAGCCGTACCAGATCTTGGCCGCCTCGCGGTCGATCTTTCCCTGGGAGCCGGTGAGCCGCATGGTCTCCGGGTCGTTGACGAGCTCCCAGAGGCCGTCGACGTGCTCGGGGCCGACGGGGCGGAGCGTCACGCGCTCGCCGGACAGGGTGGGCTTGTTCGCGAACATCACCCGGAGTGTCTATCCGCCCGGTCGGACGCGGGCAAGTCGATTACTCCGCCGGAGGCGCTACCAGGGACCGTAGGGGCCCTGGTTGCCGCCCTTGCCGATCTCTCGCACGGCGGGTCGCACGTCCGCCAGGTAGATGGACGAGGCGATGACGGACGCGATCGTGAAGATGCTCAGCACGCTGAGGTACTGCACCGCCGCGGCGAATCCGAACAGCGTCGCCAGACCGAGGATGATCAGCCAGAGGTTCTTGCTCTGCTTGCCGGTGACCGCGAACGCCCGCGCCGGGGTCCGCAGAGCGTGCACGAGAGCCCAGGCCGACAGGGCGAAGACGCCGATGGCCAGGACCCAGAAGATCAGGTCCAGAACGCCGTGGATCTGGAACATCGTCTCTCCAAAACGCTCGCTTCACTGGTGCCTGCCAGCCTAATGCCGAAACTCCCCTCCGCGTCGTCCTCGGCCCCGTATGCACTCGCCGTACGGCGGCGCGGGCGGATGCCGGAGAACGCCGCTCCCGTGCCGGGGCCTGCTGCGATCATGCTGACATGACACAGAATGTTCCGGATGCCGGTAGAAGACTGACCCGGCGGGAGATCTCCGACGCCGTCGGCGACCTGGGATGGCGTTACGTCCTGGGCCTCCTGCGCGCGTCGGTGACCGTGACGGCGCTGGCCCAGTCGGCCGACGTCGCCGCGCGGATGGCGGCCGTGGCCGGTGACGACGGCGACGGAAGCCTGTCGATGGACGCCCGCCGGGACCGGCTGGTCCTCAGCCTGCAGTCGTCGGCCACCGGTCTGGTGACGCCGCTGGAGATCGGGCTCGCCCGGCGGATCTCCGCGGCTGTGGATGAGCTCGGCCTGCGCACCGACGCCGGGGCCGGCGGCCGGGAGTCGCGGTCGGACCAGGTCCTTGAGATCGCGATCGACGCGCTCGACATCGCCGCGGTCCGCCCGTTCTGGAAGGCGGTGATGGGCTACGCCGACGAGGCCGGCGCCTGCGGCGCCGAGGACCCGATCGTCGATCCCGTCGGCCAGGGCCCGGCGATCTGGTTCCAGCAGATGGACGCGCCCCGACCGCAGCGCAACCGGATCCATTTCGACGTCTCGGTCCCGCACGACGAGGCGCCCCACCGCATCGCGGCCGCGCTGGCCGCAGGCGGGGTGCTGCTGTCGGACGTCCAGGCGCCCGCCTTCTGGGTGCTGGCGGACGTGGAGGGCAACGAGGCGTGCGTCACGACATGGCAGGGCAGGGACTGACCCCGCGGACGACACCGGGACCGTGAGGTGCGCCGGGCCCCCGGCGGGGGCCCGGCGCGGACGGCCTCATGCCTTCGGGGCGGAGCCGGTCTTCGGGGTGCGGCTGTTCTTCCTGGTGGCCTGGGTGGCGACCGCGGGCTCGGCGGCCTCGGAGACCTCCTCCAGCTCCAGGGCGGCCTCGCCGCTCGCCTTGGAGACGACCCTGCGGCCGCGGCTGGCGAACTCCTCGTAGAGCTCGACGGCCTTGCCGGTGAACTGGTCGGCGTAGACGCGGGCCTTCTCCGGGAAGTCCTTGGCGTAGCCCTCGGCCTTCCCGCTGAAGTCCTTGGCGTAGTCCTCGGCCTTGCCGGCGAACTCACGGGCCTTCTCGGGGAGGTCCTTGGCGGCCTCGCGGAACTCCTCGCGGCGGCCCTGCAGCTTCTGGATCTGCTCCGGGAGCTCACGGAGCTTCTCGACGGCGAAGTCCCCGGCGCCGGCGACGGCGTAGAACGGCTTGGACTCGGCGAGCTTCTTGACTTCGGTGGCGAGAGTCATGGGTTAACCTTCCTTGGTTTCCGGTGTGACGTTGCCGTTGCCCTTGGGAGCCGCATAGGGCTTCAGTGCGGCGAGATACCCCTCGGGCAGTGGCACCTCGTCGTTCGGCGAGGAGACGACGTCGCCCCCATGGGGCTCCGGTGCGGGATGCGCTTCCTGGGAGGTCTGCGCGTCCTCGTCCGGGGCCCCGGCCCGGTTCTCCTTGCGGAACGACTCGTAGATGTCGATCAGCACCTGGCGCTGGCGCTCGGTGATGAGGTGATCGGCTCTGATCGCGGTCAGCACGTCGCTGTCCGGCTCGCGCTCCTCGATGAGGCCCGCCTGGACGTACAGCGCCTGTGAGGAGATGTGCAGGCCCTTGGCGATCTGGTTCAAGATCTCCGCGCTGGGCTTGCGCAGTCCTCGCTCGATCTGGCTGAGATAGGGGTTGGAGACCCCCGCCGCGGCGGCGAGCTGGCGCAGGGAGATCTTCGCGTGCGTGCGCTGCTCGCGGATGTACTCGCCGATCGAGCCGACCTTGGGTAGTGCCATGCCTTCAGTCTGCCCGACACTGCTTGCAATTGCAAACGGGCTGGCTAACAGTTGCAAGCACCGGTTAGTGCGGCACCAGCCAGAGCAGGGGGGCCGAGACGGTCAGCGTGACGGAGAAGGCGACGATGCTGTAGCGGACCCCGCGGGACAGGGCGGGCCCCGGAGTGACGAGGCGCTCGACCCGGGCCATCACCGCGGAACAGGAGCCCGCCGCGCCCATCGCCCCGTTCGGGGTCGGTACGGCGCCCGCCGTGCCGAAGCGGAGCAGGGCGGTGGCCAGCCGGCGGGGCGAGCAGTAGCGGCGGGCGACGTCGTCGGCGGCCATCTCCACCAGCAGGCTGACCTCGTCCTGCACGTTCGCGACGAGCCGCGACCAGGGCAGGGCCCGGCGCAGCGCGGCGAACGGGAGCAGCACCAGGTCGTGCCGCTCGCGCACGTGGGCGGCCTCGTGGGCGAGCACCGCGCTCAGCTCGGCGGGCGAGAGCAGCTTCAGGGTGCCCGCGCTGACCACGACCTGGGAGCGGAGCCCCGGCACGCAGTAGGCGGTGGCGCCCGGGTGGTCGACCACCCGCACGCCGGGGACCTCCGGGTCCTCGCGGGCGACGAGGGCGAGCAGGGTGCGGTGGCGGTGGCGGGCGCGCAACGTCTGCACACCCGCGATCAGGAGCACCACGACGAGCACGACGAGCGCGGTCAGCCCGGTGATGAGGGCCACGATCCTCGGCAGGTCGTACGGCTCGGCCGGGCCGTACCCGCCGCCGAGCGCGGAGGCGGCGAAGGCGGCCAGACCGTGCAGCACCCCCTGGCCGTAGGGCTCCAGGGCGTAGGCGAGCAGCGTGCCGGTCCCGGCAAGGCCCCAGGTGACGCCGAGCGCCTGCCACAGGACGATGGCCACGTGCGGGGCACGGTAGGTCCATCGGGCCCGGGTGAAACGCCAGGCTCCGACCGCGCAGACCAGGGCGAGTGTCGCCAGGGCTGCAGCGGTTATCACTCGTCCTCCAGCTCCGTCAGGGCTCTGCGCAGGATCTCCGCCTCGTTGCCGGAGACGGCCTGGGCGAATCGGGTAAGGGCGGCCGACCGGTCTCCGGTCAGGTCGAGTGCTTCCAGCATAAGCTCCGCGATGTATGAGTCGCGGCTCTCGGCGGGTTCGTACCGCCATGCGCGCCCGTCACGGGTCCGTACGAGGAACCCCTTGCGGGTCAACCGGTCGAGCACGGTCATCACGGTCGTGGGCGCGAGGTCCCGGTCGGCGATCAGGCGACCGACCTCACGCGCCGTCACCGCTGATGGCTGTGCCCAGATGATGTCCATGATGCTGCGTTCAAGCTCGCCGAGACCCTTCACGTGGACAAGCCTAACTCCCGCACCACGAGGGGTAGTACTACGGGTTGTCGAGTCAGGTCCGGCCGGAGGCGCGAGGGGTCGCCGCGACCGCCCCGGCGACGGGCGCCCGGCCGGCGACGGGCGGCGCCGGAGGCGCGATCTCCCGCGGGTGCGGCCGTCGGAGCCGTCCCCTCCGCGTGAACCCGGTTTCCCGGGTATTCACCCATCATGGAGATCAAGCTGATCCAAGGGGACATCACCGGCCAGGACGTCGACGCCGTGGTGAACGCGGCGAACTCCTCGCTGCTGGGCGGCGGGGGCGTGGACGGGGCCATCCATCGCCGGGGCGGCCCGGAGATCCTCCAGGAGTGCCGGGCGCTGAGGGCGTCGCGGTACGGCCGGGGACTGCCCACCGGACAGGCGGTCGCCACCACCGCCGGCAGGCTCCCCGCCCGCTGGGTGATCCACACCGTCGGTCCGGTCCACTCGGCCTCCGAGGACCGCTCGGAGCAGCTCGCGTCGTGTTACCGGGAGTCACTGCGGGTCGCCGACGAGCTGGGAGCGGAGACCGTGGCCTTCCCCGCGATCTCCACCGGCGTCTACGGATGGCCGATGGACGACGGCGCCCGCGTCGCGCTGTCGACCGTGCGGGGGACGCCCACGAGCGTCGCCGAGGTGAGGTTCGTGCTGTTCGACGCGGCGGCCTACGCCGCCTTCGAACGGGCGCTCGGCGAGGCGCCGCCCGGGTGACCGCGGTGGGCGGATGATCCGGGCGGCACTCCCGGAGGCATTCACCGGGCGCCCCCACGGCGGAGGCACCGTCTCTCAAGGCGGCACCGTCTCTCAAGGCGGCACCGTCTCTCAAGGCGGCACCGTCCCTTGGGCGGCGCCGCTCAGGGCAGGAGGGAGAGGTGGCTGACCATGTAGATCTCGTCACGGTCGTCGCCGGGGGCGACCCGGATGGCCTTGGGAATGCGGCCGACCTCGGTGTACCCCAGGCCCGCGTAGAAGCGCTCGGTCCCCGTGCCGCCGCGCACGGTCAGGTGCAGCGCCTCGACGCCCATGGCGCGGGCGGCGTCGGCGGCGGCGCGCATCAGCTGGGAGCCGTAGCCCCTGCCCTGGTGCTTGGGGTGGACCATCACGCGCAGCACCCAGCGCCAGTGGGCCCGCAGCCACGACCCGGCGTCGCCCAGGACCAGCCAGCAGGCCACCCGGCCCTCGGCGTCGAAACCGACCAGCAGGTGATCGAGGTCGCCGCAGCGGGAGAAGGCGGCGTCGGCCGTCTCCTGGATGTCGGAGGCGGTCACCGGGGGGACGAAGCCGACGGATCCGCCCGCGTTGCTCACGTCGGTCCAGCAGCCGACGAGCTCGTCGATCAGTTCGGGGGTGAGCTCGGGGTCAGTGACAAAACGTAGTTCGGGCATGGAATCGACCTTAACCGGACCGGCTGACAGGGCCGGGGGCGACGGCCGTCCAGGGGAGCGTGACCTCGCCCAGCCGCCAGCGTGACCGGCCGCCGAGCGGGGGGCGCGCCGCCACCGGCCAGGTCCCGGAGAGCGTCCGCACGGCGGCCATCCAGCGCTGGCGGGAACCGTAGGAGGCGAGAGGGGCGTTGACCGCCCAGGCGTGGTCGAAGTCCCGCAGGAAGGCGTGCACGGGCTCGCCGGGGACGTTGCGGTGGATCAGCGTCTTGGGCAGGCGATCGGCGAGGTCGGAGGGGCGGTCGAAGGCGTCGAACCGGGCGGAGAAGGTCAGCGTCCGCGGACCGGAGGCGTCGAGCCCGGCCCAGACCGCGCGGTGGCCCACCTCCGAGCAGGTGCCCTCGACGATCACCCCGTCCCGGGCGATCCTCCCCCGGAGCATCGCCCAGTAGTCCCACGCCTCGGCCTCGCCGTACTGCCTGAGCACGTTGAACGCCCGGACCAGCAGCGGCGGCCGGCCGACCGGCAGCTCGAAGCCGCCGAGCGCGAAGGACAGCCCCGGCCGTTCGTACGGCTTCGCCGCCGCCACCCTGGCCGGGTCGATCTCGATGCCGACGACCTCGACCGAGGGACAGACCCGCCGCAGCCGCAGGAACAGCTCCAGCGTCGTGGTGTGCGAGGCCCCGTAGCCCAGGTCGACCACCAGCGGCCGGTCCGCCGAGCGCAGGAGGCGGCCGTGGACGGCGGCGATCCACCGGTCGGCCCGCCGGAGCCGGTTGTGGCCCGTCGTCCCCCTGGTGATCTCCCCGATCGGTCTCCGCACGGTCAGACGCGGTGGATCTTGTACTGGGCGGCCTGGGCGCGGGGACGGATGACCAGGCGGTCGATGTTCACGTGGGCGGGGCGGGTGACGCACCACGCGACGGCGTCGGCCACGTCGTCGGCGGAGAGCGGGCCGGGGACGCCCTGGTAGACGCGGTCGGCGGCGGTGGAGTCGCCGCGGAAGCGGTTGAGGGCGAACTCCTCGGTGTGGACCATGCCGGGGGCGATCTCGACGATCCGGACCGGCTCCCCGCACAGCTCCAGCCGGAGCACCTCGGCCATCGAGCTCTGGGCGTGCTTGGCCGCGTTGTAGCCGCCGCCGCCCTCGTAGGAGACCAGCCCGGCGACCGAGGTCAGCATCACCAGCACGCCGTCGCCGGACTCGACGAGACGGGGCAGCAGCGCCTGGGTGACGCGGAGCGAGCCGAGCACGTTGACGTCGTACATCTTCTGCCAGTCGGCCACGTCCCCGCTCGCCACCGGCTCCAGCCCGACCGCGCCGCCGGCGTTGTTGACCAGCACGTCACAGCGGTCCAGCGAGGCGGCGAGCTCGTCGACCGACTCCTGGGAGGTCACGTCCAGCGTCACCGCGCGGATTTCGGGCACCTCGGCGGCCAGCTTGTCCAGCCGGTCCCGGCGCCGCGCCGCGGCCACCACGTCGAAGCCCTCCGCGGCGAGGCGGCGTGCCGTCGCCTCTCCGATCCCGCTGCTGGCACCCGTCACCACTGCTGTCCTGTTCATGGCCCTCAATCCTGCCAGGACCGTCCGCCACCGATCCCAGCGCGTCCACACGAAGGGAATGTTGCGAACTATTGGTTAGTTATATCCCTTTCGGAGGTGGTGTCGGTGAGGCGACGGCGGGTCAACCGGGTCGCGACGATCAGCATGCACACGTCCCCCCTGGATCAGCCGGGTACGGGAGACGCGGGCGGCATGAACGTCTACATCGTGGAAGCGGCCAGACGTCTGGCCCAGCTCGGGGTGGAGGTCGAGATCTTCACCCGGCAGACGTCCCGCGACCTGCCACCGGTCGCCGAGATCACACCGGGGGTCTCGGTCCGTCACGTCACCGCCGGGCCGTACGAGGAGCTCGACAAGGGCGACCTGCCCGGCCAGCTCTGCGGTTTCCTGTCCGGCGTGCTGCGCACCGAGGCCATGTACGAACCCGGCCGCTACGACGTGATCCACTCCCACTACTGGCTCTCCGGCCAGGTGGGCTGGCTGGCCAAGGAGCGCTGGGGCGTGCCGCTGGTGCACACCATGCACACCATGGCCAAGGTGAAGAACCTCCTGCTCGCCGAGGACGACAGACCCGAGCCGACCGCCCGCGTGCTGGGCGAGGAGCAGGTCGTCCAGGTGGCCGACCGGCTGGTGGCCAACACCCCGACCGAGGCCCAGGAGCTCATCGACCTGTACGGCGCCGCCCCCGGCCGCGTCGAGGTCGTCAACCCCGGGGTGAACCTCAGCGTCTTCCAGCCCGCCTCCAGGGGCGCGGCCCGTCACCGGCTCGGCCTGCCGCAGGACGCCCACGTGCTGCTGTTCGTGGGCCGCGTGCAGCCGCTCAAGGCCCCCGACGTGCTGCTGCGCGCCGCGGCCCGGATGCTCATCGACGACCCCTCGCTCCGGTCGAGGCTCGTCGTCGTCTGCGTCGGCGGCCCCAGCGGCAACGGCCTGGCCCGGCCCTCCTACCTCACCGACGTGGCCGTCTCGCTGGGCATCTCGGACGTGGTCAGGATCGTCCCCCCGGCGCCCCAGCACGAGCTGGCCGACTGGTACCGCGCGGCCGACGTGACGGTGGTCCCCTCGCACAACGAGTCGTTCGGCCTGGTCGCCCTGGAGTCGCAGGCCTGCGGCACGCCGGTCGCCGCGGCGTCCGTGGGCGGGCTGCGCACCGCGGTGGCCGACGGCGTCTCCGGCGTGCTCGTCGAGGGGCACGACCCGCAGGACTGGGCGCAGGTGCTCAGCCGGTTCGTGAACCGGCCGGCCTGGCGGGACGCGCTCTCGGAGGGGGCGGTGGCCCAGGCCGCGGCCTTCGGCTGGTCGGCCACCGCCGCCCGGCTCGCGGAGGTCTACGCCGGGGCGATGGCGAACCTGCACCACGTCCCGATCGCGGTCAGCTCGTAGGCTGAGCGCATGCGTGAAGTGATCGAGGCCGCGCTCAAGAGCGCGGAAGTCTCCTACGAGGAGCCCCGGCCGGGGGCCTTCCTGGCGAAGCTCCCCGGCCAGCACAAGCTCGCGACCATGACGTGGCTGATCGTGGGGGACCGGGTCCTGCACGTGGAGGCGTTCTTCTGCCGTCAGCCCGACGAGAACCACGCCGAGTTCTACCGCTGGCTGCTGACCAAGAACGGTTCCACCTACGGCGTGCACTTCGCCCTCGACCCGGTCGGCGACGTCTACCTCATCGGCCGGGTCCCGCTGGCCGCGGTCTCCGAGGAGGAGATCGACCGGCTCCTCGGCTGCGTGCTCACCTACTCCGACGAGGGCTTCGACCGGGCGCTGGAGCTGGGCTTCGCCTCCTCGATCCGGCGGGAGTGGGAGTGGCGCGCCAAGCGGGGCGAGTCGCTGGCCAACCTCCAGGCGTTCGCCCGGTTCGCCGACCCCGAACGCTGAACGGACCGCCCACTAAGCTTGTCCGCATGGCGACTTTGGTGCTGCTACGGCATGGTGAGAGCGAGTGGAACGCTAAGGGTCTGTTCACCGGATGGGTGGACGCGGGGCTCTCGGCCAAGGGCGAGGAGGAGGCGCGGCGCGGCGGGCAACTGCTGATCGACGCGGGGGTGCTGCCCGACGTGGTCCACACCTCGGTGCTGACCCGGGCCATCCAGACCGCCAACCTCGCGCTCGGCGCCGCCGACCTGCTCTGGCTGCCGGTCACCCGCTCCTGGCGGCTCAACGAGCGCCACTACGGCGCGCTGCAGGGCAAGGACAAGGCGCAGACGCGCGCCGAGTTCGGTGACGAGCAGTTCATGCTCTGGCGCCGTTCCTACGACACCCCGCCGCCCCCGATCGCCGACGACGACGAGTTCTCGCAGATCGGCGACCAGCGCTACGCGGCGCTGCCGGACGAGCTGCTGCCGAGGACCGAGTGCCTCAAGGACGTCGTCGAGCGCATGCTGCCGTACTGGTACGACCAGATCGTGCCGGATCTGTCCGCGGGCAGGACCGTCCTGGTCGTCGCGCACGGCAACTCCCTGCGCGCCCTGGTCAAGCACCTGGACGGGATCGGCGACGACGAGATCGCCGGGCTCAACATCCCCACCGGCATCCCGCTCCGCTACGAGCTCGACGCCGACTTCCGGCCGGTCACCAAGGGCGGCCTGTACCTCGACCCCGAGGCCGCCAAGGCGGCGATCGAGGCCGTCGCCAACCAGGGCAAGTAGGTTCCCCGGCCCCCGGCGGACGGACGCCGGGGTCGGAACGGGGCACGGGAAGGCCTGGGCCGGGACAGAGCAAGGAGGAAGGGCCCGCCGATCGGCGGGCCCTTCCTCGTCCGCACTCCTTCTCGCCGTTCCTCACCGGGCTCGAAGGGACCGGTGAGGGACGGCGGGCCTACCGGAGGTCGGCGTCCTGCGTGCGGGAGCCGGTGACCAGGTAGACCACGTCCTGGGCGACCCGGACCGCGTGGTCGGCGTAGCGCTCGTAGTAGCGGCCGATCAGCGTCACGTCGATGGCCGGCTCGACGCCGTACCTCCAGTCTTCGGCCATCAGGATCTTGAACAGCCTGCGGTGCAGCCTGTCCATCGCGTCGTCGTCCGCCTCCAGCTCCAGGGCCGACTCCACGTCGCGCGAGGCGATGCAGCTACCCGTCTTGGTGATCAGGCGCTCGGCGATCTGGCCCATCTCCAGGATGGTGGAGCGGATCTCCGGCGGGATCGCCGACTCCGGGTGGCGCAGCCGGGCGACCTTGGCCACGTGCTCGGCCAGGTCGCCCATCCGCTCCAGGTCGGTGCCCATCCGCAGGGCCACGACGATCGTGCGGAGGTCCACGGCCACCGGCTGCTGCCTGGCCATCAGGTCGAAGATCGACGCCTCGATCTCCGAGAAGATCCGGTCGACCTCCTCGTCATGGGAGATGACGCTCTCCGCGAGCTGGAGATCGGAGTCGAGCAGGGCGGTGGTGGCCCTGGAGATCGCGGACCGCACGAGGCGGGTCATCTCGACCAGCCGGTCGGTGAGGGCATCGAGTTCTTCGTGATAGGCGTCGCGCATGGCCCTCAACGTACGCGCGCGACAGTGAACGAACCTCGACCGTAAAGTGAACTTTGCGGGAAAGGCGATGGTCGTGCCCTCATGAGCTGCCTGAACGGCGAAACTCACGCCTACCATCAAGGGCGTGAACCCGACAGGAGGACCACGTGAGTGAGCTGATGGCGAGCCTGGCCGCGCTGGCCGGTTTCGTCGTGGGAGCGCTGGCCGTGATGGTCGTCCGCCAGAACGTGGGACAGCGACGGACGATGACGCCGGTGGACGACGTCGAGCCCGGCGCACTGCCCCACGGGGTCGCCTCGGTGCTGGCCGTACTGCCGTCCTCGGCGGTCGTGCTCGACAAGGAGGACCGGGTGCTGCGGGCCAGTTCGGCCGCGCGGGCGTTCGGTCTGGTCCGGGGGGACCACCTGATGGCGGCCGAACTGCTCGCGCTGGCCAGGCAGGTGCGCAGGGACGGCGAGATCCGTGAGAGCGAGATCGAGGTGGCCGGGCACAAGTTCGGCCAGGAGTCGACCAACTTCGCGGTCAGGGTCGCCCCGCTGGGCTCGTACGGTCAGGTGCTGGTGCTCGCCGAGGACCAGACCGAGCACCGGCGCGTCGAGGCGGTGCGCCGCGACTTCGTCGCCAACGTGAGCCACGAGCTCAAGACGCCGGTGGGCGCACTGTCGCTGCTGGCGGAGACCATTCAGGACGCCGCCGACGATCCCGAGGCGGTCACCCGCTTCGCCGGGCGCATGCAACACGAGGCCGCCCGCCTCACCTACCTGGTCCAGGACCTCATCACCCTCTCCAGGATCCAGGGAGCCGAGCCCATCCCCACCCCCGGCCCCGTCCCGATCGACGAGGCCGTGCACGAGGCCATCGACCGCTGCAACACCACGGCGGCGGCCAAGGACATCACCCTCGTCGCCGGCGGCGCCGAGGGCCTGCAGGTCTGGGGCGACGACGAGCTCCTCGTCACCGCGCTGCGCAACCTCATCGACAACGCGGTCGCCTACAGCCCCGAGCACACCCGGGTCGTGGTCAGCGCGCGTGCGGCGGGCGCCCACATCGAATCCGTCGAGATAAGCGTGAGCGACCAGGGGATCGGCATCCCGGAGAGCGCGCAGGAGCGGATCTTCGAGCGTTTCTTCCGAGTCGACGCCGCCCGCTCACGCGCGACCGGTGGCACGGGCCTCGGCCTGGCCATCGTCAAACACGTCGCCGCCGCCCACAACGGCGCGGTGACGGTGTGGAGCAAGGAAGGCTCGGGCTCCACCTTCACCCTCCGCCTGCCCGCGTTCGGCGGCATGGCGGTGGCCGTACCCAGCACCACCATCCCCCAGGAGGCCGCGCAGTGACTCGCGTGCTTGTTGTCGAGGACGAGGAGTCGTTCTCCGACGCTCTGTCGTACATGCTGCGCAAGGAGGGTTTCGAGGTCGCGGTCGCGGCCACCGGCCCCGAGGCGTTGGACGCCTTCGACCGTAACGGCGCCGATCTGGTGCTGCTCGACCTGATGTTGCCCGGCCTGCCCGGCACCGAGGTCTGCCGCTCCCTCCGCCAGCGCTCCAACGTCCCTGTGATCATGCTCACCGCCAAGGACAGCGAGATCGACAAGGTCGTCGGGCTGGAGCTCGGCGCGGACGACTACGTGACCAAGCCCTTCTCCTCAAGGGAGCTGGTGGCCCGCATCCGCGCGGTGCTGCGCCGCCAGGGAGACGTGGAGGAGCTGGAGTCGGCCGTGCTGGCCGCCGGCCCGGTCCGGATGGACGTGGACCGGCACATCGTCGCGGTCCGCGGCCAGCAGGTGCAGCTCCCCCTGAAGGAGTTCGAGCTGCTGGAGGTCCTGCTCCGCAACGCCGGCCGGGTCCTCACCCGAGGCCAGCTCATCGACCGTGTCTGGGGCGCCGACTACGTGGGCGACACCAAGACCCTGGACGTACACGTCAAGCGGCTGCGCGCCAAGGTCGAGTCCGACCCCTCCAACCCGCGTTGCATCCTCACCGTCCGCGGGCTGGGCTACAAGTTCGACCCCGCGGAGGACTGATCCGACCCCGCGGCGGCTGAGAAGCGTCCGGCGGGCCGGATGCGGCCCCGCGGCGGCTGGGAAGCGTCCGGCGGGCCAGCGCGGCGCGCGAAAAGGGGGTGTACGGCCCGCGGGCCGTACACCCCCTCCGGCGTCTGCTAGTGGTCGCCCTCGGCGTGCTCCGCCGTGGCGGAGGGCGTGGGCGTCGGCGTGGGAGCCGCGGTGGCGCCCGGAGCCTGCGGGAGCTGGGCGAACTCACGGCTGCGGGTGATGACCGGAATCGTGAGGGGGACGATGCCCGCGTTGGCGAACTGCAGCTGCACCGAGATGCTCTCGCCGCCGCTGAGGGGCTGCTTGAGCCCCTCGATCAGGACCGTGGGCGTGGGCTTGCCGACGCTCACCAGCTTCTGGACGGGGAGGTCGACCGGCGCGGTGACCTTCGCGGTGCCCAGGGCCGGGTCGACGCCGACGCCGAGGAGCCGGTCGGGCCCCTGCCCGGTGTTCACCATGGACAGGTAGAGCGGCGTGGCCCCTCCCGACGGGAGGGTCGCGCCGGAGTCCGGGCCCAGGAAGAAGGCCTGGGAGATGTCGATCCCCCGGACCTTGGCGGTGGTCGCCTCGGTCGGGGAGTAGGGCTGGTTGGTAATCGCGTCGAATCCGGCCCCACAGCCGGTCAGGACCGGGGCGGCTGCGAGGAACGCGGCGGCGGCGATCGCCCAGTGACGGCTGTTGCGGGTCACGGTGCGAGTTCTCCTTGTCACACAGGATACAGGGCGGAGACCAACCCTATCCGTGAGCTTTGCCGGGTTTTCCGGCACCCCACCTGATCGTCGGGAGACGGGGAGTGCAGGTCATAGACGCTTTTCTCACCCTTGATTCATAGAGTCGAGCCCTTGTCAAGCCTTAATATGCCGCTTTGACCTGCAGTTATGGTGATTTCACTGTTCCGGGAGGCTGTGGATACGTGGTACTCTTGAGTACAGCGGAAGGGGTACTTGTCACATGACTTTCCAGGTCGGCGACACTGTCGTCTACCCCCACCACGGGGCTGCTCGGATCGAGGCAATCACGACCCGAACCATCAAGGGTGAGGAAAGGACCTACCTGGTTCTCAAGGTCGACAAGGGCGACCTTACCGTCCAGGTGCCGGCTGACAACGCAGAACTCGTGGGTGTTCGCGATGTCGTCGGCCAAGAGGGCCTTGAGCGCGTTTTCGACGTGCTTCGCATGCCTCACACCGAAGAGCCCACGAACTGGTCCCGCCGCTACAAGGCCAACCTCGAGAAGCTGGCGTCCGGTGACGTCAACAAGGTGGCCGAGGTCGTTCGCGACCTGTGGCGACGAGACAAGGAGCGCGGACTCTCCGCAGGAGAGAAGCGAATGCTGGCCAAGGCCCGGCAGATCCTGGTCAGCGAGCTCGCGCTCGCCGAGAAGACCAACGAGGACAAGGCCGAAGCCCTGCTCGACGAGGTTCTCAACTCCTGAACACGACATTTCCACGGGTGGGCGTCGGAGTCGACGTCCACCCGTTCGCATCCGGGCGCGAGTTGCATCTCGCGGGTCTGCACTGGCCGGGTGAGACCGGCCTCGACGGGCACTCCGACGGCGACGCCGCCGCCCACGCCGCCTGTGACGCGTTGCTGTCCGCGGCGGGTCTCGGCGATCTCGGCGGCCTGTTCGGCACGTCCGATCCCCGCTGGGCAGGGGCCTCCGGCGTCTCCCTGCTGGAGGAGGCCGCCAGGAAGGTGCGCGCGGCCGGCTTCGAGATCGGCAACGTGGCCGTCCAGGTGATCGGCAACCGGCCGAAGCTGGCGCCTCGCCGTACCGAGGCCGAGAAGGCGCTCAGCGCGGCCGTGGGCGCGCCCGTGAGCATCAGCGCCACCACGACCGACGGCCTGGGGCTCACCGGGCGCGGCGAGGGCGTGGCGGCCGTGGCGACTGCGATCGTGGTGAACCTGCCGCCGGTCTCAGGCGTCTCCTAATACGGAACGCGAAAGCGTTCCGGCGGGCGGCGCGGAATGCCCGCCGATACATTCGAGGCGGTGGCCCGTTTCCTGGCGCGGTACGGGCCACCCCTTTTTCCGAATGATCTATGAATGACCTGGGTAGCTCCCTATTGACCATGTCTCGTCACCGGGGGGGAGCAGGGCATGATTGGATCGATTGTCTCCGCGATCGTCATCGGAGCCATCATCGGAGCACTGGCACGGCTTATCATTCCCGGACGCCAGAATCTCTCGATAGGGCTGACGCTCATCGTCGGCATCGTCGCCGCTCTCATCGGCACGCTCATCGCGGCTCTGCTCGGCATCGCGAACACGCGGGGAATCGACTGGTGGGAGCACATCCTCCAGCTCGCGCTCGCCGTCGTCGGGGTGCTGCTGGTCGTTCAGATGCGCGCCGGGAAGGCGCGCTGAATCGAAATTTTGTCATTCCCAGGAATATCCCTGACGTAGGGGGTAGCCACCTCCCCGTGAGAGTGAAGGGCTCACCTCACTTCACTGGGAGGTAGATATGACTATCGAGTCCATCATCGGGGCCATCATCATCGGTGCCGTCATCGGCGCCATCGGTCGTCTCCTGCTTCCCGGTAGGCAGGCGATCGGATGGATCCTGACCATCGTGGTCGGCATCGTCGCCGCTCTCATCGGCACCGCGATCGCCCAGGTTCTCGGCGTCGCGACCACCAACGGCATCGACTGGATCGAGCTCGTCATGCAGGTCGTCCTGGCCGTCATCGGTGTCGGCCTGGTCGCCGGCCTGAAGCGGTCCAGGGTCTAGACAGCGGGGCGCCATCCCGATGACCTCGCCGAGGCCCGACCGGACACCCTCCGGCTCGGAGACGGACGCGGTGACGCACACGACGTCCCCGTCCTCCAGGAAGACCCGTTCGGTTCCGTCAGGCATACCGAGCGGGTCTCGGCCGTTCCAGGCCGGTTCGGGAAACGTGCCGAACCGGCCTCCGGCCGATCCTGACACGGGCTCGAAGGCGAGCAGATCGCCGGTCCGCAGCGGGGCGCCGCTCACCGATGTGTGAGCGAATAGCTGCGGGCCGGTCCAATACCGGGTGGAGAACGGCGGCCGGGACACGACCCGGCCGTTCGGCTCCATCCGCAGGGTGATGTCCAGGCCCCACGGCCGCGCTGCCTTCGGACACGGCAGCGGCGCCGGGGCCTGGACGGGCGGCTCCGTCCGGGCCCCGGAGCCGACCCGAAGATCACATCAAGGGGTGCGGTAGGGGACAGGCTCTCATTCTTCCGGCGGCGTGGGCGTGCTGCGCATGCGCCCGGAGGGCGGGGGCGCGGCTTTCTCATCCTTTTCGCCTGACTTGTTCCCGACCTTCTCCGTCCGCGGCCCGGAGGTCGCCTCCGCGAGGTTCTCCTCGTGCGTCCCGTGTCGGGCCTCCTCCGCGGCGCCCTCCTCGTACGGCCCAAGGGCCGTCTCCGCGGGGCTCTCCTCGTACGGCCCGGGGGCCGTGTCCGCGGGGCTCTCCTCGTACAGTTCGGGGGCCGTCTCCGCGGCGCTCTCCTCGCGGTCGGCCACCTCAGCTCCGTGCGCCGGGTCCGGGGAGGGGCCGCCGGACATCGCCCGGATCGGCTGGGTGTCGGCATCGCGGTCGCCGACCTCGGTCTCCCGCTCCCGCGGGGGCTCCGCGCCCGGGTCCCAGGTCTCCACCCGTTCGCTGACCCGGCTCTCGGGCTCGGGCTCCCGTACGGCGGCGCGGGGCGGGTGGACGAGCAGGTCTCCCTGGCGGGGCCGGACCAGGTCACCCCAGCGCACGGGCTTCTCCGGGCCGGGGACCGGTTCGAGGAAGGGCTCGGGAGCCGGTCCGGGGACGGCGGGGGGCTCCGGAAGCTCCCCGATCTCGGGCCTCGGGC